>JBBQTL010000057.1:0-25202 GCA_038213285.1 Chitinophagales bacterium | reverse complement strand
GGTTAAATCCGCCGCGGCGGATTAATTTGAATAGCCCCGGGTAAAACCCGGGGATAAAACGTTACGGTTTTAACAACACGCCGCGGCGGGTTGTTGAAATATACATGTTAACCATGGGTTTCACCCACGGCTACTCAAATTCAAGCCCGAAGGGCTTTTGCCTGTGTTTTAATTTGCGAATGTCATCGCTTTCTAATACTTGTTTAATGATACTTCTAAGGATTTCTGAATTTCCGTACAGTTAACAGGCATACCAGTTTAGTGCATTTTAAATTGTCGGTTTAAGAAGCGCCGAAGGTTGGCAACCCTATAAGGCAATTTAAAGTACGCCTCCCCGATACATATTCAATTTACCAAATTGATCCCGGGTGCATTCCAAATCTGATGGCTATCGGATGTTGAAGCATCTACCAGTTACTTAGTTTTGCCGTTAAGGCGTTCAGACCTTTTTATTTCTTCTACAACTCAACGTCTTAACGCCTTAACGGCGATTTACTTATTCTTTAGTTTTTAAAGAATGAGCGCTAATTTGAAATGCACCCCTGATCCCTTACTTTTGAATATCGCAAATTCACCGGATTACTTTATGAAAATTATCAGTTTTATCGCATTGCTTAGTTTATGCACGCTTTGTGTAAGTGCTCAAAATAACTCTTTAAAAGGCTGGCACCTGGGGGATGTGAAAAGCTCCGGTTATTACGGTATCAGCCTGGATGAAGCCTACCTCTTTTTAAAGGAAAAGCATTTAAAAAGCTCCCCGGTAATTGTGGCCATATTGGATGATGGCATTGATACCAGTCATGAAGACCTACAGCGGTCATTGTGGATTAACACCAATGAAATAGCCGGCAATGGTAAGGATGATGATGGCAATGGATATATTGATGATGTGCATGGCTGGAATTTTTTGGGCAATCCCGATGGTAGAAATGTGACCTCTAATAGCAGCGAATGGATACGGGTGTACTGGCGTTACAAAGGCAGGTATGAAGGTGTAGCAGTGGATACCCTGCAACTTAACCGGCAGCAAAAATATGAATACGCCATGTGGCAAAAGGCCCGAAGCGGGGTAGTGGGAAAGGGAATGAAGGAAGATGAATTAAATAACCTGAGAATGTATCTTGCAAATGCCGTTTTTTGTGACAGCCTGTTAAAGCAATATTTTCCGGGTAAAGAATTTACGGCTAAACAACTGGTTGCCTATCAACCAAAAGGTAAATTGGAAAAGGATGTAAAATCATTTTTCCTGGAAGTGTTTAAACAGTTTAATACAGCAGGTATTTCCAACAACTTTGTGATAGATGAATTAGGAAAATATGTGGTAGGAGAAGTGCGAAGGGCCAGTGGAGATAAATATCCACCAGAAGATAATCGCAGGGAAATAACAGGTGATGATGAAAAAACAGCGATCAACAGTATCTATGGAAATAGTGATGTAAGCAATGGGGAATTAATGCATGGTTCTCACCTGGCAGGCATTGTGGGGGCAGACCGCACAAATGATACCGGTATTGAAGGAGTGGCCGATAATGTGCAGATCATGATGGTTCGTACTTCAGCCGAAGGTGACGAATATGATAAAGACATTGCTGCCGGTATCCGCTATGCCGTGGATAACGGGGCGAAAATAATCAACATGAGTTTTGGTAAGAGCCTGAGCCCTGATAAAAAAATGATTGATGATGCTGTAAAATATGCACTGTCAAAAGATGTGTTACTGGTACAGGCCGCAGGCAATAGCAAAAGAAATATTGATGCCTTTGATAATTTCCCCAATCCCAAATATTTGTTGGCGGATTCCCTGGCTCCCAATTGGATAACGGTAGGCGCAAGTGATACCCTTGGCAGGGCAGCGGAATTTAGCAATTATGGATCAAAGCTGGTAAACCTGTTTGCACCGGGAGTAGCAATTTATTCTACCGTTCCCGGGGGTAATAAATACATGTCGTGGGAAGGTACAAGTATGGCCGCACCTGTTGTAACGGGTATAGCGGCATTGATCCGCAGTTACTTCCCTTCACTATCTGCATCTGATGTAAAAAAAATACTCGAACAATCAGCTAGTATTCCAACTGCTGCTACACCAACACCAGGTACAAACGAAAAAGTAAGCTTTAATAAATTGTGCACCAGCGGTGGAATTGTAAACGCAGCGAATGCGGTAAAGCTTGCGGCATGTTACAGGCAATAAGTTGAAAAGTCATTATGCCTTTTGCCAAACCGGAGCCCGGCTAAAGACATAATGGTGAACTAACTATTCATCACTCATCATTCATTACTCCTTATTCATCATTCATTACTCATCATTCATCACTCTGGTTTAAATGATTAAGGTTTCTTTAAATGATGACGAATCTCATTTTTCAGCAGTTTGTTTTTCGCCATCTTGTAATGTAATAACGAAAACTATATGAATACTGCTTCTGGGGTATTGCCACCTGCTCAACTTTTATTTAGCCATTGTATCAGCTGTCAGCCGGTGCCGGGTTCTGCCGAGGAATTGGATAAATTTGAAAAAATCCAACAAGGCTTTTCCAACCAGTTTGAAATGTTTTTTCCGGATAACCTGGCCCCCAAAACGATTGTCGTAGTTCCAAGCCTGACGCTTGACCAGGAGGTATTGACTAAAATTGAAGGCATCATGCATTATGAAGAAAGATTACTATGCCTGCTGATGTTGTTGCGTATGCCCCGTGCAAATATTGTTTACCTGAGCAGTTTGCCCATTGATCCATTGATCATCGATTATTACCTGCATTTATTGCCGGGCATTACCGGCTTTCATGCAAGGGAAAGGTTAACCCTGCTCAGTTGTTATGATGCCTCACATATTTCGCTGACCCAAAAAATTTTGCAGCGTCCCCGGCTTTTGGAACGGATTAAACAAAATATTCCTTCCACCCATGTGGCACATATTGCCTGCTTTAATGTTACAGAGTATGAAAGAAGATTGGCAGTACATTTGGGCGTGCCTGTGTATGGTTGTGATCCTGCGCTTAATTACCTGGGTACCAAAAGTGGCAGTAGAAAAGTATTTCTAAAGGCTGGTGTACCAATGCCTCCGGGTGCGGAGGATTTAAAATCTTACGAAGATATTGTGCATGCGGTAGCCGGTTTAAAAGATATGTACCCACATTTGAAGCGAACGGTTATAAAGTTGAATGACGGTTTTTCAGGCGAGGGAAATGCATTGTTGCGATACCCGGAAGAGTTAACAAAAATGGAAATGTTTAACTGGATTCACCATAATCTTTATAAGGAAATAATTCCTGTGGCAAACGATGTTAGCATAGAAATATTTCTCAAAAAATTTGAAATGATGGAAGGGATTGTGGAAGCATTTATGGAGGGTGATGTAAAGGTTTCTCCCTCGGTTCAATGCAGGATAAACCCTTTGGGGGAAGTGGATATTATTTCAACGCACGACCAGGTGTTGGGAGGAGAGAGCGGCCAGGTTTTCCTGGGAGCGCATTTCCCCGCAGATACTGCCTATAATAACGAAATAGTAGTGCTTGCAAAAAAAGTTGCGGCTGTTTTAAAAAAGGAAGGTGTTTTGGGCAGGTTCAGCATCGATTTTATTTCGGTTAAAGAAAATGATGTTTGGAACCATTATGCCATCGAGATCAACCTGAGAAAAGGGGGCACCACTCATCCGTTTTTAATGCTGCAGTTTTTAACCAATGGACATTATGATGAACTGACCGGTTTGTTTGAAACCCCCAGCCATCAACAGCGGTATTATTTTGCTTCTGATAACGTACAAAGCGATGCTTACAAGGGACTGTCGCCACAGGACCTGATTGATATCGCCATGTTTCACGGGCTACATTTTGACGGGGTAACACAAAAAGGCGTAATGTTTCACATGATTAGCGCACTATCACAATTCGGGAAAATGGGCATTGTATGTATTGGCGGCTCCCACGAAGAAGCCTATTCCTATTTTGTAAAAACAATTGAAGTATTGAACGCTGAAACGTCAGTAAAATAAGAAGCTCCTCCAATAACACTGTACCACTACTTTGCTGATTGCTTTATACTTCGGATGGGGTAAATTGGAGACTTTTTAGTTCGCTCAATAAAGATTAAAAGTAGAAGAGTGCGACGCCACTGAAGCTTAATAGTAGTACTTCTGCCTGGCTCATAAAAAAAAATAGCTCTTGGTTTTATGCCTTGCCCGGTATAACATACCTGTCACACGTGAGGGTCGCCAACCTTGGCAAAGAGTTTAATAAATTACACTATGTATTTGAAAAGTCCGGCATCCCTATCCGGCTATTTACAATACATCCCGTTAAACCCGGATTGAATAAAGTTTTTACTACTTTTGAATCACCTATTTTTTATGGATATTCAAAATACCTGCCGGTACACATGAGTTATAATTATTTGCCATTAGATAAAAGTCCAACCAATTTTCAACAGGTAAAAAACCTGCTTGCTTTCAATCAGTTGGTCTCCATCACTTTTGATGCTCATTTCAGGATCACCAGGTGCCGTACCTACCTCGATGATAAACTAGACAGCGGGGAGGCAATATATTACGGAATCAATACCGGATTCGGTTACCTGCAAAATGTAAAAATCGGGGCGGCACAGTTGGAGGAATTACAGAGTAATTTAATAAAATCGCATGCCTGCGGATTGGGAGAAGAAGTGACTGCCGACATCGTTAAATTAATGATGATGCTGAAAATAAAGTCACTCAGCTATGGCCATTCGGGGGTACAGATAGATACGGTAAAGCGATTGGTAGATATGTACAATAATGATGTGTTGCCGGTCATTTACACGCAGGGGTCACTCGGTGCTTCCGGCGATCTGGCGCCGCTCAGTCATTTGAGCCTTCCGCTCATTGGCTTGGGCGAAGTGTATCATAACGGTAGAAAGATACCTGCTGCGGAAGCCATGCAGCATTTTGGATGGCAGCCCATTCAACTGCAAAGCAAAGAGGGGCTTGCACTCATCAATGGTACACAGTTTATGAGCGCTTATGGATTGCATGCATTGTTACAGGCAGACCGCTTATTAAAATGGGCGGATATCATTGCCGCCATATCATTTGATGCGTTTGACTGTGTAGCCGAACCTTTTCATGAAAAGATACATTCTATCCGTTCGCACAAGGGACAAGTGGATACCGCAGCAAGGCTGCGGGCATTATTGGCAGGCAGCCAGATAACTGTTCAGCAAAAAGAACAGATACAGGACCCTTATTCATTTCGTTGTATACCACAGGTGCATGGCGCCACCAAAGATACTTTTGATTATGTTCTCAGTGTATTCATCAAAGAGATCAATTCGGTTACTGACAATCCCAACATATTTCCGGAAGAAGACCTGGTATTAAGCGGTGGAAATTTTCACGGCCAGCCGTTGGCGTTAGTACTCGATTTTTTAGCCATCGCCATGAGTGAGCTGGCCAATATTTCCGAACGAAGAACCTACCAGCTCATCAGTGGCCAGCATAACCTGCCGATATTCCTGGTAAAGCAGCCCGGTTTGCATTCCGGCTTTATGATCCCGCAATACACGGCTGCCGGTATTGTAAGTGAAAATAAACAGTTGTGTACACCCGCCAGTGTAGATTCCATATCATCCAGCAACAACCAGGAAGACCATGTAAGCATGGGAGCCAATGCTGCTACCAAATGCAGGCGGGTAATTGATAATGTAGAAAAGGTATTGGCGATAGAGTTGCTAACAGCGGCGCAGGCATTGGAGTTTCGCCGCCCGTTGCAAAGCTCACCGCAACTGGAAGCCATTGTAGCAGCATTTAGAAGGGTCGTAAGTTTTAATGAAGCAGACCGGATATTACATGATGATATGATAAAGGCAATTCAATTTATAAGGGACTACGATTTGCAGGATTGATTGTCTGAACCTGGATTTGCAGGATTGCACGATTATTAGGTTTAACAATCAGGTTCTGTTTTTTTTGTCCGGGCGATTGTCTTTCATAGCGTCATCGTTGCATCGCCCTCTTGTACTTTTGTGCATAAACCAACTTTTACCCCTCCGTATTAAACTTTAATCAAATGAATTATATAAATCGCGGTTCAGACAATATCATCCGGCAAGGGAACAACAATCCAGGAAATAAATTCCTGTAAATCTTAAAATTCTAAAATCCTGATTCAAACAATGTACGATCCCGTCAAATACACCACACCCAAGGGTACACAACTCAACTGCAAGGGTTGGATACAGGAAGCTGCATTAAGAATGTTGTTAAACAATCTCAATCCTGAAGTAGCGGAACGGCCCGACGAGCTGATCGTTTACGGAGGACGTGGTAAGGCGGCACGCAACTTCGAGAGCCTCGATCTTATCATCAAAGCATTGAAGGAACTGGAAGATGATGAAACTCTGCTCATACAAAGTGGCAAACCGGTAGCCATGCTAAAAACTCATCCTGGTGCACCAAGAGTTTTAATCAGCAATTCGCAGTTGGTACCCAAATGGGCCACCTGGGAACACTTTGATGAGTTGGAAAAAAAAGGGCTGATGATGTATGGCCAGATGACTGCGGGAAGCTGGATTTACATCGGCTCACAGGGCATTGTGCAGGGGACCTATGAAACCTATTCCGCTGCGGCCAATAAAGATTTTGGTGGCACATTAAAAGGTACCCTCAATGTATCTGCCGGTCTGGGTGGCATGGGTGGTGCGCAGCCGCTCGCCATTACCATGAACGAAGGCGTGGCGCTGATAGCTGAAGTGGAGGAATGGCGTATTGACAAGCGCATTGAAACAAAATACCTGGATGAAAAATTTGAAAATATCGATGAGGCAATTGATGCAGCATTGCGTTATAAGCAAGCAGGTGTGGCCAAAAGCATCGGTGTGCTGTGTAATGCGGTCCACTTGTTGCAAAGGCTCATTAAAAGACAGATTGTGCCAGATACGCTTACCGATCAAACCTCGGCACATGATCCGCTGATTGGTTATGTGCCACATACCATCACCAACGGGCAGGCCAATCTTTTACGGGAGCAAAATCCGGCAAAATACATTGAGTTGAGTTACGACAGTATGAAGCTGCATGTGGAGTTAATGCTGGAGTTGCAACAGATGGGGGCCATCACTTTTGACTATGGAAATAATATCAGGGCTAGAGCAAAGGAACGTGGGCTTGAAAAAGCTTTTGATTTCCCCGGTTTTGTGCCGGCCTATATACGGCCGCTTTTTTGTGAAGGCAAGGGGCCTTTCCGCTGGGCGGCATTAAGCGGTGATCCGGAAGATATCCGGGTAACTGACGATGTGATGAAACAACTGTTTCCGGAAAATAAATCGTTGATGCGCTGGTTGCAACTGGCGCAGGAAAAGATCGCCTTCCAGGGATTACCGGCCCGCATTTGCTGGATCGGCCAGGGCGACCGTGAAAGAGCAGGCCTCGCATTTAATGAACTTGTGCGCAGCGGGAAGGTGAAAGCACCCATCGTAATTGGAAGGGATCACCTTGACACGGGATCTGTGGCCAGTCCAAACCGGGAGACCGAAGCTATGCTCGATGGCAGTGATGCGGTAGCCGACTGGCCCATCCTGAATGCACTTATCAATACAGCGGGTGGTGCCAGTTGGGTTAGCCTGCATCATGGGGGCGGGGTTGGCATGGGGTATAGTATTCATGCAGGGATGGTGATAGTGGCAGATGGCACAGAGGAAGCAGCACAGCGGCTTGGCCGTGTATTGCGCAATGACCCTGGAATTGGTGTCATTCGTCATGCGGATGCAGGCTATGATGTAGCGAAAGATTTTGCCAGGAAGTATCGGCTGGATATAGAGGAGCGGTTGAGATGAAGAAGTATGCGGCGGGGCCGTACTGCGACTGTAGGTAGAACTTAGACTATAATGAGATACACTACAACCTGGATTTAATGCTGATGAGATTTTCTAAGTAAATTTTATTTTTAATTGGTTCAATTTTAAAAAATGGGGTTCAACAGTGAATGGCTGTATATGCATTCACATTGCTGTTCAACTGGAAGCGGAGCACTAAAATTAAAGGGACAAACATTATAGTAGCTCATTTTTTAACAGGCAACGCAAATGCAATATACTCGTCACCCGACTTACTCCCGATCTTTCCTCCACCACAGGCGATTACAACATATTGGCGGCCATCAATGGTATATGTTGCCGGCGTTGCATACCCGGGAACAGGCAGTTGGGCCTCCCATAATAATTTGCCGGTAGCTTTATCAAATGCGTGCATTTTTGCATCCTTTGAAGCAGCGATAAAAACCAATCCTCCCTTTGTTACCAAGGGACCTCCATAGCATTCTGTACCCGTAACAGGAATCCCTTTTTTAGTTAACTCAGGGTATTCGCCGAGCGGCACTTTCCACAATAATTTTCCACTGTTTAAATCTACAGCGTTCAAGGTTCCCCAAGGAGGTTTAATACCGGGGTATCCATCCTTATCCAGGAAACGGTTGTAGCCTGTCATAGAGTAGGGAACTTCATCCAGGATACTCTTTTGTAAATGATTGGCTACTGAAACTGGTTCCTTACTTATACCTGCATCGTCTCGTACTTTTGAAACCGGCTCCTTTTCCGGTTCCTTTAATAAAAAAGCAAGCAGGCCCTTTTTTTCATCTCCGGTAATTTGTTTAAATGCAGGCATCATATTTTTCCCATTCCCGATGATATTCCAGGCCTGTTCTGGTTTGTATTTTTTATTAAGATCCACCAGTGAAGGAAATGAAGTACCATTACCTTTTAATTCGGGGCCATGGCAGGCCATACAGTATTTACCATAAACAGTTTGCCCGATTCCTTTTAATGATTTATCATTTCCCTTTACGATGTCAACCATCGATAATGACCAGGGCAGCTCGGTACTGTTAACATACAGAATGCCCGAACCGGGATCAACTGCAGCCCCTCCCCATTCACCGCCTCCATCATAACCCGGAAATATCCAGGAGCTTTCTTTACTGGGTGGTGCAAACATGTCACGGTATTTAACCATATTATACCGATCCAGCATTTCCTTATGCACTGCCGGTGTCCGGTCGGTCACATCTTCGGGTCCAAATTGTTGGCGGGCAAAGGGTTCGGGCAAGCTGGGAATGGGTTGCGTTGGCCATAACTCTTCACCTGCCAATCCGGTGGTTAGTACCGCCTTTTCTTCAATAGGGAAAACGGGTTGCCCATTGGTACGATCGAATAAAAAGATGTAGCCGTGTTTGGTGATCTGGGCCACGGCATCAATTGCTTTCCCATTGTGTTGTATCGTTACCAGGTTTGGGTTTGCAGGCAGGTCCCGGTCCCACAGATCATGGTGTACCACCTGGTAATGCCAGATATATTTACCAGTTGCTGCATCCAGTGCCAGCAGTGAATTGCCATACAGGTTCTGCCCTTTGCGGAAACCTCCATAAAAATCGCCTCCTATTGAACCAGTGGGGACATATACAATTCCTCTTTTTTCATCCAGCGCCATGCCTGCCCAGTTATTGGCTCCTCCCAATTTTTTCCAGGCGTCTTTATCGGGCCATGTTTCGTAGCCTTTTTCGCCCGGGTGCGGAATGGTATGGAATATCCATTTGAGTTCGCCGGTAAGTACATCAAAAGCCCTTATATGACCGGGTGCAGCATCAGCCGATTCTGCCACCCGCATGCCCATTATGAGTAGGTTCTTGTAAATAACGCCGGGGGTGGTATTGGCTATAAATGCATTAAAGGTACCAGGTTCCCGACCAAGGTTTTCCGAGAGATCGATATATCCGTTTTTACCAAAATCCCTAACAGGTTTACCATCGGCAATATTGATTGCGTATGTTTTTGATCCTACACTATAAATAATCCGTTTATTGCCGCCAGCTTCATCCTGCCAGTAAACAACACCCCTGGCCACTTTGTAAAATGCATTAGGATCACCCTTCATACTTGTATCTTCAAGTGCCGGATCAAATAACCATTGTTGTTCCCCGGTGGCTGCATTTAAAGCAAACAATTTTACCTGGGGCGTTACTCCATACAGGATACCATTAATCATGATCGGGTTGCATTGGTTCTGGGTACGGTTAGCCGTATCCTTGTCGCCGGAACTATATTTCCAAGCCACCTGTAACCCGGCTACATTGCCAACATTGATTTGCTCATTGGATGAATAACGGATACCATCTTTTGACCCTGCATAAGCGCTCCATCCGCTATAGTCTTGCGAGGGTTCCGGTGTATTTTTACAGGAATAAACCCCCATAAGTACTACCGCCAGTGCAAGGATAGCCATGCATCTACCTGAACGAGAAAATTTTTCTAAACAATTTTTCATCTGCAACTTTTTTGAACCGTTTTTATCTTGTCCGACAAATATATATAAAAGTAAGCCAATTAGCCATGGAGCCTGGTGGCGATACAACTGGCTTTCTTCTGTGTATTGGCGATGTTGATCTTAGCAGAAGGTTTGGAATTTGTGTTCAATAATGTGTTGTCAGTTATCGACCGATTAGATAGAAAAATCCGATGGGTGCATTTGAAAAGTATCACTCTTTATTTAAAAACCAAAGAATGAGGAAACCGCCGTTAAGGCATTAGGACGTTGAGTTATCAAAGAAATAAAAACGTCTGAACGCCTTAACGGCAAAAATAAGTAAGCCATGGATTGATTATACTGAACGCTGCTATTTTCGAAACACCTCACAGGTTTTTAAAACCTGTGAGGTCTGGCAAGGTTATACCTCTTTTGCTGGGCCCGAAGCAGGATTTGAAATGCACCCAATCCGATTGGCTAAAACCCGGCTGTGCCGGACAATGAGTGGATTTGTTGATGTTGTATTTATAATGTGGTCACTACAAATTAATAACGGATGACCGAATCACTATCTTTATTAAAATAAATCCCGTGCAACAATCTAAAATGTCTTGTTATTATGAATTATACATCCCGCAGAAAATTTCTGCAAAGTTCAGCAGTATTAATGGCAACTGCTTTTGCAGGCGCTGCCTTTGATATTAAAATGAGGCCCAAGTTATTGTCATTTTCCACGCTGGGTTGCCCCGACTGGACCTTTCAACAAATCGTTGACTTTGCCGTTCTACATGAATATAAAGGGATAGAGGTCCGGGGGATTCAACGGCAGATAGATCTTACAAAATGCAAGGAATTTAACTCAATTCAAAACAGGGCAGCTACCCTTAAAATAATGGATGAAAATAGTTTACAGTTTGTTGATTTGGGCTCATCTGCAACACTTCATTTCTCCGAAGGGGTTGAAAGACAAAAAAATTTAGATGAAGGCAGGCGTTTCATCGACCTGGCACAGGAAATTAAATGCCCTTATATCCGGGTGTTCCCCAACAACTTCCCAAAGGACCAGGAGAAGGAAGCGACAATGAACCTGATTTCAAAAGGCCTGCTGGAGCTGGCAAGTCATGCAAAAGGAAGCAATGTGACGGTATTGATAGAATCGCATGGTGACCTGGTTAAAATAAACGACCTGGTAACAGTGATGAAGCAAGCCGAACACCCGCAGGTGGGGTTAATATGGGATATCACCAATATGTGGACGGTTACAAAAGAGTCTCCGACTGAAGCCTATAAAAAATTAAAAAAGTGGATCCGGCATACACATATCAAGGATGCTAAAATGGTAGACGGGAAATTGCAATACACATTGTTGGGTAAGGGAGAAGTGCCGGTATTTGACGCCATCAATGCATTGTCAAAAGGAGGATACAAAGGCTATTATAGTTTTGAGTGGGAAAAATTATGGCATCCAGAAATTGCCGAACCGGAACTCGCATTTTCGGATTATAGCAGGGTGATGAAAGCGCTGTAAAATATTTGTTTGACGTTGGCTGAGAGATTAGTTTTCGTTATTATAACTGAAATGGAGTATCGATAAACATTTGTCGGGTGAAATTTTAAATCCCGGAAATGTTAATTTCCGGCCCATGAATTCAATAATAATAAAATCCTGCTCAATATAAATGATAATCCAATAATTTAGCGGTACATAAAAATGCTCACATTCTTTTAAAACGATATCCATGCCAGGAGATTCTCCCTCTGTAAACACTAAAGCAAAGCAACAAAATACATACGACGCCATTATTGTAGGTTCCGGTATCAGTGGTGGCTGGGCCGCAAAGGAACTATGCGAAAAGGGTTTAAAAGTTCTGTTGCTCGAACGTGGCGGCAATATGGTACATCCCAATTATCCTACAGCTACCAATGATCTATGGGAATTTCCACATGGTTTGCGACTTAGTGTTGAAGAGAAACGGCAACATCCCATTCAAAGCCGGCATTATTCTTACAGGGAAGACAACAAACATTTTTATATCAACGATCTTGAAAATCCATATGCAGAAACAAAACGTTTTGACTGGATCAGGGGAGACATCCTGGGCGGCAGGTCTTTGCTATGGGGAAGGATCTGTTACCGTTGGAGCGACCTGGATTTTGAAGCCAATGCCAAAGATGGACATGGGGTAGACTGGCCCATACGGTATAAGAACCTGGCACCCTGGTATGACTATGTAGAATCTTTCATCGGTGTGAGTGGACAGAAAGAAAATATCCCCCAGTTACCGGATGGGATTTTTCAGCCACCTTTTGAAATGAATGCTGTCGAAAAAATGTTTAAGGGAAAGATTGAATCAAAATACCCGGATCGTAAAGTGATCATGCAAAGAACCGCCAACCTGACCAAAGCAGTGCAGGGTAGAGGGCAATGCCTTGCCAGGGATCTCTGTCACCGGGGTTGTCCGTATGGCGCATATTTCAGTACCAATGCCAGTACCATGCCTGCTGCCTATGCTACCGGCAATTTAACCGTGCGACCACACTCTCTTGTAAGTAAAGTATTATATGACGAACAAAAAAATAAGGCTACCGGGGTAGAAGTAGTGGATATCGAAACCAAACAATTGATGGAATTTTATGCAAGGATTATTTTTCTAAATGCATCTACGGTAGCTACCACCGGTATTTTGTTAAACTCTACTTCAAACCGCTTTCCAAATGGGCTTGGCAATGGAAGCGACCAGGTGGGTCGCAACCTGATGGATCATCACAAGGGCCTTAGTGCAATGGCGCCAGTGGAAGGTTTTGAAGATATGTACTATTATGGCCGGAGGCCTACCAGTGCTTACATTCCGAGGTTTAAGAATATCAAAGAACAAGAAACCGGTTTTATTCGTGGATTCAATTTTATAGTTAGTGCTTCCCGTGGCCGTCCACAAATGCTTGATGGCATTGGAGCATCGTTAAAAGAGGCGATGACCGAACCGGGTCCATGGGGTATTTACCTGGGTGGCTATGGTGAATGCCTGCCTTATGCAGATAACCGGATCACTTTAAATAATGACAAAAAGAATAAATGGGGACAGCCCACCCTTATCATCGATTGCGAATTTAAAGACAACGAAAAGGCAATGCATGAAGACATGGGCGATACGGCAAAAGAAATGCTGGAAGCAACCGGATTTAAGAATATCCAGGTCAAAAATGATATATCAGCGCCCGGTAATGCCAACCACGAAATGGGAACTGCCCGTATGGGTCATGACCCCAAAATATCTGTATTAAACAGCTTCAACCAAATGCACGAAGTACCCAATGTATTCATCACAGATGGATCCTGCATGGCCTCAAGCGCCAATATGAATCCTTCCTTAACCTATATGGCGCTAACCGCAAGGGCCTGTGACTATGCGGTAAAGGAACTGAAGCGTATGAACATTTGATTGCGTATATTAGGAAAAGACGAATGCATTTCAAATCCGATAGCTATCGGATGTCGTTCTCAATTTAACAACTAAAGAATGATTAAATCGCCGTTAAGGCGTTGAGTTATCAACGAAATTAAAACGTCTACACGCCTTAACGGCAAAACTGGGAAATATAAAAATATCAAACGTTGATCACAAAGTTGCCTGCGAAAAAAATAAGCCTTTGTAAATTATGTATTCAGCCTTCTTACAATGTTGTCGCCAACTACTGCAATGGAAGCGATAAGAGTGATCATACCAATCAATTGGCTTAAAGCACTTTCTGCTTTCCAAATAAAAACAGTACAGGTAATAATAGTCAATACCAAACAAAAAAGCGTATGCGTTTTCATGACAATCTTTTTAATTATGAATTAATGTTGGATTGTCGTTGGATGGAAATAAAAAGGAAACAAACTGTCCGCTAAATTTTTCGATATGAAATTTGAATAAAAAGCTGCCTGCATTTCTTACCAGCTACTTCAGCGATCTTTTTTTCCAGCAACGTCTGCCAACAGGCATGCGAGTTGGGTTGATTAAGTTTCTCCATTAAAAGCAACGTCTCCCAACGAGCTAGTGACGGGGCGGGGACGTTGCGCCACCAGTAAAGTATGATGGCAATAAAGTCAACCCACTTGTTGCATACCCTTAAAGGATGCCAGTAAAACGACTGTCGTTATAATAAGCAATGATTGACCTCCAATGGCGCAACGTCCTCGGCCCTACACAGAGCTGAAGCACGTTGCATGGAATAAATGCCCGCCTGGTTTGAATGCAATTCAGCCAGGTATAGAAAGCAGGTTAATACATTTTGCCTACTCGTGCAGCACCTTATTGGTCTTGTCGATGTACACGATTTTCTCGCCCTTCATTACACGTGCTTCCCCGTTTTCAAAACAATCAGTAAAATTATAAATGGGTTTTATTACCCATGTTCCACTTCGATCAATAAACCCCCAAAATCCTTTTGCATTTGCTGCCGGTGCAAGTCCTTCTGAAAAGCCGCGGGCATTTGAAAATCCAAAAGGTATTACCACCTCACCCGTTTTATTAATATAACCATACAGGTTATTCTTTGAAACTGCAGCCACGCCATTGCTGAAGCTGGCTGCATCTTCAAATATCGCTTCTGTAATGGCTTTACCGGTGCTGTCGAGGTAAAGCCAATGAGTACCTGCTTTTGCGGCTACATATCCCTCATTAAATGTCAATCCATCCTGGTATTGTGGTGTTATCACTTCTACGCCTAGCTTATTTACATACCCAATTTTTCCGTCTTTTTTAACTTTCGAAAGACCGCAAACACAATCATCAACAAAATCGTAATTTTTTTCCCACTTTTGAGAATAGCTACCCAGTATGGGGAAAAATAGTACCAGTATCAATAACTTTTTCATGATAAATATTTTATAGTAAATAATGAATTTTACTACAAATTATAAATCACAGCAAATATTACCTATGACCACCGTAAGGAGAATATATGACGGTGGTTTGTACTAAATGCTTTAATAAATGATAGATATGAGGGGGAAGTATGTAAAATTTTCTAAGAAGGAGAACCAATATTGTTTGGATAAAAGTTAAATTTAAGTGATATAAAATTATAACAGGTAAAAAAAGAAAAATCATAAGCTGTCATTATGTATCCGGAAATTTGCGCATAAAAAAAGGGCCAACAAAACTGTTGGCCCTTTTTACAGATTGTATAAAACTAATTCTTATGATTAAAAAGATAGAATACACCGAGTTGTGCACCCCGGTTCATCGATTTAATCGGGCTGTTTTCGTTGATGTCACTTAGACCAAAATTATACCTTGCATCTACACCAAATCCACTTGCCGGGTGTACATAACCTACGCCAGCACCAATTGCGAAGTCAACGGGCTTTATACTATTTTTAATGTCTGTGCTTACATTGTTGGTCTTGGATTTTGCATTTACCAAAAAGCCAATCTGTGGGCCTGCCTGTAACCTGAACCCATTGTCAAACATATACTGAAGCAAAACCGGCACATTAATGTAACCAAGATTTACTTTAGTTTCAGTTGATCCACTCCCAAACTTCGCACCTTGTCCGGAGTATACTAATTCCGGTTGTAGGGCTAAATCTTTTGCAAGATGAATATGTCCAAGTAAACCCAAATTAAAGTTTGGTTTAGTGTCATATTTTGGGCCACTGCTGTTATTAATTGTGAACAGGTTTAATCCGCCTTTAATACCAATGTTTACGTGTTGTGCACTTACTGTACCTCCAATCAAAATTGCGGACAATGCTAAATTTAAATAACGTTTCATAATAATTTTTTTTAGTTTAATAGGTTAGGAAAAAATGCTTTCCTTTTTATGGGATTTTATGCATTCTTAGCACGGTAGGCAAATTTGGTACCAAATAAAAATGTTGTTGAAGATTAATTTAAAATTGCCTGCCATGTAAACTTGCAAGTTTTTGCAACAAAATATTTTCATTTTATATATGTATCGTATCCCGGCTTAACGTTCGCATAGTTTGATTTTAGCAGGTTAGTTTGCGTTTTGCAGATTCAATAAAAATAAAGACTGTACCAGCAATAAATTATCAACGGGCTTTGTTGTTTCTAATAGAGATTGCATAACATAAAAAGCAGTATGTTTATACCCCGTATAGCGGAGGTTTAATTGTTAAAAAGCAAAGAATGACGAATGAACAAACAGCGGTAAGGGCCACTTATTTCAGTATTATCGGCAACTGCTGTTTAGCTCTCATAAAAGGGCTGGCTGGCTATTTTGGCAATTCTTACGCAATGATAGCAGACGCTATTGAATCTACAACTGATATATTTTCGTCTTTGTTGGTTTTATTCGGTATAAAATATTCCAACCGGCCCGCTGACAAAAATCATCCCTATGGACATGGCCGAGCCGAACCATTGGTGACATTTTTGGTGGTAGGTTTTTTAATTACCTCCGCTACAATTATTGCGTATGAAAGCATAAAAAACATTGGTGAGCCGCACGCCATGCCCAAACCCTGGACGCTTTTCGTATTGGGGGCGATCATTGTCTGGAAGGAGATTTCGTACAGATTGGTTATCCGTAAAAGTAGAGAAACCAATAGCTCCTCTTTGAAAGCGGATGCCTGGCATCACAGGAGTGATGCAATTACATCCATTGCCGCTTTTGTGGGTATTTCCATAGCCCTTATGTTAGGTAAGGGATATGAGTCCGCCGATGATTGGGCCGCACTGTTTGCTTCGGTATTTATTTTATACAATAGTTATTTAATCTTCAGGCCGGCATTGGGTGAAATCATGGATGAACATTTGTATGATGACCTGATTGTTGACATAAGAAAAATAGCTCAACAAGTAGATGGAATTGTTGCAACAGAAAAGTGTTTTATCCGAAAGGCAGGAATGCAATACCATTTGGAACTGCATGCCATGGTAGAAGATAGCATTACCGTACGACAAGGGCATGACATTGCCCATAACCTGAAAGACACGCTGCGAAAGGAAATTCCCCAGTTGGGTCATGTTTTAATACACATAGAGCCATATAAATAATAGTGGCTGGTATAAATTTATTTTAGATAGAAGTAGCGGGAATAGAAATTCGATATCGCCTGACCGGTTAATATCAAATGGTATGGAAAAAAAATCAGCGTGGCAGTTACCGCTGTTTAATTCAATTGCAATGCCGGCAACCGGTAGGTCTGTGAATCGTAAACAAATAGTTGGTCAATTTCAATAGACCAGTATTTATGCAGCGGGCTTTTAACAAGGTAATCTTCTACTTCTTTTTTAGTAACGGCGTTGATAATCATCCAGCAGCGCTGTGATTCCATGCTTACCGAATAATAGTCAATTGTTCCTTTGTCAATCAGGGCATTGATATACACCCGATGGGCTGGAACCAAACTCATAAACTCATCGTCCATTTCAAAATGGATTGTAACCTGGTATTTGCTGAATTTTTCTACGTTTAAATTTTCCATGGTACAATATTGTTTTCCCATTCTTTTTTAAAAGGAGCAGTTATTTTTATATAATTATCGGTATATCCCTCCATCATGCCATTTTTGTTATGCATTTCAAATAATACTTTTCTTATATCACCGATATGTTGTGCAGTGAATTTTTGCATTTTTTGATAGCTCAAATTTCGCAGTATTTTATTTCGATCGTTTCTTATATTGATGGGTACCACCTGGCTCATGGTAGCAGCCAATGTGCTGGCCCTTTCCGAGTAGGTAAACACATGCAGGTAAGAGATGTCAAGGCATTGCAGAAAGTCAACTGTTTCCTGGAACTGTTCTTCTGTTTCACCGGGGAAACCAACTATTACATCTGCCCCAATGCAGCAATGGGGCATCAGTAACTTTATCAATCCTACTTTTTCAGCATACAATTCTCTCTTGTATCGCCTTCTCATCAGCCCCAATATTTTATTGCTCCCGCTTTGCAAAGGAATATGGAAATGGGGCATAAATTTTTTACTGTTGCTTACAAATTCTATAATATCATTGGAAAGCAAGTTGGGTTCTATCGAAGATATCCGGTACCGTTCAGGCTGGGCTATTTTGTCAAGTTCACTGATCAGATGAAAAAAATCAGAGTTGTGTTGATGACCTGCTGTACCATTTATTTTGGAAGCAGTGTTAAAATTTGGAGCTCGAAAATCGCCCAGGTTAATGCCGGTTAATATTACTTCTTTCACGCCTTGCGTGGCAATTTCTTTTACATTGGCAACTATATTTTCAACCTGGTCACTCCGGCTTTTACCCCTTGCCAATGGAATGGTGCAAAAGGAGCAATTGTAATCGCAGCCATCCTGCACTTTTAAAAATACCCTTGTCCGGTCGCTATAAGATTGGGATGCAGAAAAAAGGTTCACGTCAGCAATTTCACAACTGCAAATTTTTGCGCTATCACCTTTTGTAATTTCCTTAAGATGTTCGGCAATATTAAATTTTTCGGAAGCTCCCAGTACAAGATCTACTCCGGGGATAGAGGCGATTTCGGCAGGTTTTAGCTGTGCATAACATCCTGTAATTACCACCATTGCTTCCGGTGCCTTGCGTTGAATACGCCGAACCAGCATCCTGCACTCTTTATCCGCATTATCTGTTACCGAACAGGTATTGATAACATATACATCTGCTATCTCATCAAACCCTTTCTTTACAAATCCATCATTCTCTAAAAGTTTGCCGATAGTTGATGTTTCAGAAAAATTTAACTTACAACCCAGTGTATGTAATGCAACAGTTTTTTTCATTATTGCAAAGATAAGCGGCACTTTCTAAAGATTCCATGCCCGTATTCACTATTTAAGAATAGCGTAAAACGGATTTCCGTTGGTTTTAAGCAATTCAGGAATGTTAAAAAGGTTCTATCAATGCGGAAAATTAATATCGGTTGTGATAAATTGTAAACTAAAGCCAAATGGTTTTTGTATAAGTGGTTAGGAGGAACAGGAAATGTAGAATATGAATTCATTAGGGTGCATTTCAAATCCTTGTTAGCTATCGGATGTCGCAGCATCTACCAGTAACTTAGTTTTGCCGTTAAGACGTTCAGACGTTTTTATTTCTTCGGTAACTCAACGTCTTAATGCCATAGCGGCGATTGACACATTCTTCAGTTCGTAGATAAAGAGCGACATCCGATAGCCATCGGATTTGAAATGCACCCATTCATTACAATATCTTTTCATTTACTTTAGCATCCTAATCAGCTTATGACAAAAAAATATCTACCGTTAATTGTATTACTTGCTGCAGCTTTGTTGCTTTTCTATGTAAAAAAAAATCAACGCGGAAGCTATCCCCGCAATGCTCCGCCGGATATTACCATACCTGCAATTGAAGGGGAAGATTTTAACAGGAAGGCCCATAAAATCATTTACAGTAAGCATGCCCGCTGCAGGATGGATTGCAGGCATATTGATGAAAGTGAAGTGATGGAAATATTACAAAATGGGAAATTGAATTATTCAAAAATAGAGCAGGACAATCGGGGTAAAACCTATCCGTTAGAAGGGGTAACCCATGATAAGCAAAAAGTGAGAATCGTATTCGCACCAAAGCAGGATGACCTGGTAGTAATAACCGTAATAGATTTGGATAAGGATTGGAAATGTGATTGCGATAATCCTTAATTGTAGGAGAAAACATTTTATTTTTACAATGTCATTATCACCTATATTTAACGTTGAATTTTAACGATCACTAAATTTCCTTCCGGAAGCCAGGCCATGAAAATAAAATCTTTTTTAGCAAAACCATTTGCCGTATATATTTCGAAGCAAATAAAAAAAGGAATGGAAACTGCGGTAGAAGACCAGCAATCCATTTTCAATAATTTAATAAAAGCGGCGGCTAAAACGGAGTTTGGCAAAGAACATGGGTTTGAAAATATCAAAAGCTACGAAGACTTTGTAAAACAGGTACCGATCCGGGATTACGAGGCATTTAAACCTTACATAGAAAGAATAAAGCAGGGCAAGCACAATGTACTCTGGAAAGGCCAGCCCATTTATTTTGCTAAAACAAGTGGCACTACAAGTGGTGTAAAGTATATTCCCATCAGCAAAGACTCTATTGACAATCATATTAATACCGCCCGCAATGCTTTATTGTGCTATATGGCTGAAACAGGTAACACAAAATTTGCTGATGGCAAGCTTATTTTTCTAAGTGGTTCACCTACATTGGAAAGGCTAGGTGGCATACCTACCGGAAGATTAAGTGGAATCGCAAACCACCATGTGCCAAAATATTTGAGATCCAATCAATTGCCATCTTACGAAACCAATTGTATAGAAGAGTGGGAAGAGAAATTGGATAAAATTGTAGCAGAAACCATTGATCAGCGAATGACGCTTATCAGCGGTATACCACCATGGATGCAAATGTATTTTGACCGGCTGGTAGAAAAGAGCGGAAAAAAAGTAGGAGAATTATTTCCAGATTTTAGCGTGATGGTACAAGGTGGAGTAAACTTTGAACCGTATAAGGCAAAACTGTTTGAAAGCATCGGGCGAAAGGTGGATTGTATAGAATTATTTCCCGCAAGCGAAGGCTTCTTTGCATTCCAGGATTCTCAGAAGGCGGAAGGATTGTTGTTGAATACCAATAGCGGGATATTTTTTGAATTTGTTCCGGCAGCAGAAATATCCAGCGAGCACCCAACAAGATTAAGTTTAAAGGATGTGAAAACAGGAGAGAATTATGCGATGATCGTTAATAATAATGCGGGTTTATGGGGCTATAATATCGGCGATACCATTAAGTTTGTTTCCACCAGTCCTTACCGTATCATCGTTACCGGCAGAACCAAACATTTTATCTCCGCATTTGGCGAGCACGTTATTGGTGAAGAGGTGGAAACGGCATTAAGGGATGCTGCAGCTACAGAGAATATTCAAATAACTGAATTTACCGTGGCTCCAATGATAGCCTCCGATGGCGGTAAAAGTTATCATGAGTGGTTTATAGAGTTTGGAAACAGACCTGATAACCTCTACGCATTTGCAAAAAAAGTAGATGACAATTTGAGGGCTAAAAATGTGTATTACGATGATTTAATTGGAGGGCATATTTTAAACCAGCTACATATTTCAGTCGTAAGAAAGAATGGCTTTATAGATTACATGAAAAGTATCGGTAAGTTAGGCGGGCAAAATAAAGTACCCAGATTGAGCAACGACCGGGTAATTGCTGACGGATTAAAGGGTTGGATAGCAATGCCTGTTGGCGGAGTGGTGTAATTTTTTATACACTTTAAAGTGCTTTCTACCTTAGTATTTAAACGTATGCTGACGCCCTTTTATAAAATCAGCCAATCAAAAAATCCATTGCATTAATATCAACTCCAAAATGGTAAATTACGCAGTTTGTAACAAAATAGCTACATGGGAAATTTTATCAAAATTTTTGCTTGAAAAGTTATAAAATAACCTACTTTTGCGCAATTCTTTACAATACTCATTAAGTGAAAAGTACAAATCAACATAGCGTAAATGTTTTCAGCCAATATCAAGGTATGGTTGTTACTTTTATTGAAATGCCCAATACTTCTTCCCGACGCCGACCTGGATGCTGATAGGACGAGCAATTAAAACCTGCCCCTGTCAGTGAAAAAATCTCCAAAACCGGGTTCTTACATATTATTTTTATAACACTTTATTTCAATTACATACAATTGGAAACAAATAACATTATCATCAGGGTTGCTTCAACCGATGATGCAAAATACGCTATCACTATCACCAACGAAATGGAATCTTCTGCCAAAGCAAGGGGAACAGGAATAGCAAAACGGTCTCCGGATTATATCGAGAAAAAAATACTGGAAGGTAAAGCCGTAATAGCCGTAACTCCGGAAGGCGACTGGGTAGGCTTTTGTTATATTGAAGCCTGGGGACACGACCAGTTTGTGGCCAACAGTGGCTTAATTGTGGCGCCTGCTTACAGGAAAAGCGGAGTTGCCAAACAGATTAAGAAACGAATATTTGATCTCTCAAAAGTGAAGTACCCAACTTCAAAAATATTTGGATTAACTACAGGGCTGGCGGTAATGAAAATTAATTCAGACCTCGGCTACGAACCGGTTACCTATTCGGAACTAACTGATGATGAAGAATTTTGGGCAGGCTGCAAAAGCTGTGTTAACTATGATATCCTGATGAGTAAGGAGCGGAAAAATTGTATGTGTACCGCCATGTTGTACGACCCTGCCGATCATTACGAACCCGAAGAAACAAAAGAAGATTTTAAGCAACATTCAAAGTTATATGAGCGCTTCATGCATATTAAGCAAAGCCGTCTGCTGAAATTGCTGAAGAAAAAAGATGGCGGTGGTGGCGTGAGTAAATCAATTTTAAAATATTTTTTCAATTTATAGCAACAATATTTTTCAGATGGATAATAGCAGTCACATTATTAATACAACCAATGCACAAAAAGACCTGGCACCAGGATCGAAGGTTGTACTGGGCTTTAGCGGTGGATTAGATACTTCTTTTTGTGTAAAATATTTAACCATTGAAAAAGGGTATGAAGTACATTCGGTAGTAGTAAACACAGGAGGTTTTAATGAGGAAGAAATAAATAATATTGAGGAGCATGCATATAAACTAGGCGTAAAAACACATACTACCATTAATGCAGTAAAAAGTTATTACGATAAAATTATTAAGTATTTGGTTTATGGAAATGTATTAAAAAATAATACCTATCCATTAAGTGTAAGTGCAGAAAGACTAAGCCAGGCTTTGTTTATAGCAGAGCATGTAAAAAAGATGAATGCGGTAGCAGTAGTGCATGGAAGTACCGGTGCCGGAAACGACCAGGTAAGATTTGATATGGTATTTAATATCATGATCCCGGGTGTGGAAATTATAACTCCGATCAGGGATATGAAGCTGAGCAGGGAAGCCGAAATTACCTACCTGAAAAGCAAAGGGGTGGATATGAATTTCGAAAAGTCCATGTATTCCATTAACAAAGGATTGTGGGGTACCAGTGTGGGAGGTAAAGAAACATTGAATAGTAAGGGAATATTGCCCGAAGAAGCATGGCCCACACAGGTTACTGAAACAACTGCACGCAGCATTGAGCTGGAATTCAATAAGGGAGAACTGCTTGCCATTGACGGTGAGACATTCAGCCATCCAACGAAAGCGATTCAAAAATTACAAACTATTGCAGGTGCTTACGGTATCGGCAGGGATATTCATGTTGGCGACACAATCATTGGTATTAAAGGCCGTGTTGGGTTTGAGGCTGCAGCGCCGATGGTGATACTAAAAGCACACCATGCCTTGGAAAAGCATGTACTCACCAAATGGCAACTAAACTGGAAAGACCAGTTGGCTTTATTTTATGGCAACTGGTTGCATGAAGGACAAATACTGGATCCGGTGATGCGGGATATTGAAACCTTTTTCATCAGCTCACAGCAAAACGTAACGGGCAAAGTTTTCGTGGAATTAATGCCCTATCGTTTTCAAATTGCCGGTATTGAATCAAATTATGATTTGATGAGCAGCAAATTTGGAAAATACGGGGAGATGAACAATGGCTGGAGCGGGGAAGATGTAAGAGGCTTTACAAAAATATTTGGTAATCAAACCATGATTTATCACCAGGTAAAAGAAAGCGTTGATGGCAAACAAGATTAAAGTGGGTATTATCGGCGGTGCTGGCTATACCGGTGGCGAACTAATCAGGATTTTACTGAATCATCCGACTGCCATCATTACGTATGTACATAGCAATAGCAATGCAGGCAAACCTTTACATGCAGTACACGGCGATTTGTTAGGCGAAACCAATTTGATTTTTGAATCTGCGTTTCACCAGGAAATAGATGTGCTGTTTTTAAGTGTTGGACATGGTGATGCAAAAAAGTTTTTAACGGAGAACAGCATATCGGAAACAATAAAAATAATTGATCTGAGCCAGGATTTCAGGCTGATGCACATTTCCACTTTTGGTACACGCAATTTCGTGTATGGATTACCGGAATTAAACAGGGAGCGAATTCAGTCAGCCAATAATATTGCTAACCCCGGTTGCTTTGCCACAGCACTGCAGCTCGGATTATTGCCATTGGCAAAAGCGGGTTTGCTGAATGAAATATACACTACAGGTATTACTGGTTCTACCGGTGCCGGACAGGGTTTGAACACTACTACCCATTTTAGCTGGCGGGCAAATAATATACAGGCATACAAAACTCTAGAGCACCAGCATTTATACGAGATAGGTCAATCCCTCAGTCAGTTACAACCGGTTGGTGATATCGACATCAAATTTGTACCCTGGCGGGGCGATTTCACCCGCGGTATTTTCATCAGTTCGCAGTTAAAGTGTAATGAAAGCCTGGAAGAACTGCAGGAACTGTATGAGCAATTTTATGGGTCACATCCATTTACAACAGTTAGCAAGGAATCCATTTTTTTAAAACAGGTAGTAAACACCAACAAGTGCGTTATCCAGTTGGAAAAAGTGGGTGCTAACCTGGTGGTTCATTCCGCCATTGATAATCTTTTAAAAGGTGCAAGCGGCCAGGCGGTACAAAATATGAATTTGATGTTTGGGCTCGGTGAAACAACAGGGATCAGGTTAAAAGCAAACTACTTTTAAGACGGAGGAAGGTAAAAGGCTTAAGGTAAAAGGCATAAGGTAAAAGGCATAGGGTAAAAGACATAGGGTAAAAGGCTTAAGGCATAAGGTATAGGGCAAACGGAAAAGGGCGTGGGTGTAACGCAAAAGGTATAAGGTCTAGGATAAAAAGTAAAAGGACCATAGCTTATTTTATTTTAGCGTTTTGGCGATAGTAGGTGATTAACACAGTTAGCAGAATATTATTTTGTTTTAAAATAACTGATTGGAATTAATTATCTTAAAATATAAAATATTAACCTTAAACCATCTTATGAGGGATTATAAAAAGCTGGATGTGTGGAAGAAGTCGCATGAAAT
>JBBQTL010000056.1:0-25290 GCA_038213285.1 Chitinophagales bacterium | reverse complement strand
GTAAAATTAGGGAAATTAGCCTAAGGCTGCATGTGGGGGTGAAATTCAAGTTATGGCCAAAAGAGGTGCAAAAGGTAGTTACCCTTCAAATAAACTATTGTTAACAAGCAAATTCCGTTCAAAGGTTGGCAACCCTATCTTTCATCCGATAGCCATCGGATTTTAACTTTCCCCGCATTTGGCGTGCATCGAAATGTCTTTAAGAGTGTCACTAACTTGTTATGCTAAAAGTTCAACAACGCAATTATTGTCTCAAATTTTGAACAGCAGGCTTCACTTTCCATTTATCAAAAACTTCATCCATTCATCAAATCATTCCTTACTTTTAAAAAATTTTTATTGAATGAAACAACTATTTGTATTGTTTATTGGGTTAGGAATTTTGGTGGCCTGTAATAATAAACCGGCGGCACCCTTAAAAGCCGACGTGCTCGCAGTTAATATGGATACAACCTTGCAACCAGGCGATGATATTTTCATGTATGCCAATGGCGGATGGATTAAAAAAAATCCTATTCCTGGTGAAGAAAGCCAATGGGGAATTGGCAACCTGGTGATTGAAGAAAATACAAAACGGCTAAGGGAATTAAGTGAAAACGCAGCCAAAGAAAATGCAGCTAAAGGAACGGCTTCGCAAAAGATTGGTGACTTTTGGCAAACTGCCATGGACACTTTAAAAATTGAAAAAGACGGAGTAAAACCATTGCAACCATATTTGGATAAGATTAAGGCAATCAAAGATATAAAAGCATTACAAACTACATTTGCGGAATTTGATCAGGTTGGAGTAAATGGCCTTATCAGTTTTGGAGTTGGCCAGGATGCAAAAAACAGTGACATGAATGCATTGCAAATGTGGCAATCAGGCATTGATTTACCCGAGCGGGAGTATTACTTTACAAATGATTCTTCAACGGCAAATATTCGTGCTGCTTATCAAAAAAACATTATTAATACGCTGGTGATGATTGGATATGATAGTGCCAAAGCCAATGAAGCCGCTACTAATATTTTCGCTATGGAAATGAAGCTGGCAACAGTACACCGCCAACTTGCCGACCTAAGAGACCCTTATGCCAATTATAACAAAATGGCCATTGGTAACCTTTCTAAATTAGCGCCATTGGTTGATTGGAACAACTACATAAAGGCAAGCGGAATTGGTAAAACCGATTCCGTAATTGTTGGCCAGCCTGAATATTACCAGGAGGTGAATAAGGTTTTAGAAAGCACATTAATAGATACCTGGAAAAGCATGCTGCGGTACCGGCTGGTAAAAAGATTTTCCGATGTACTACCAGATAAATTTGGAAAAGAAGCTTTTGAATTTAGTAAATTGTTTTCAGGGGCAAAGGAACAAAAGCCACGCTGGAAAAGGGTGATAAGAGCGGAAGAAAATGCAATGGGTGAAGTGCTGGGGCAATTATATGTGAAGGAGTTTTTTAACGAAACAGCAAAAAAACGATATGAAGATATGGTGGAAGCTGTGAAAGATGCGTACAAGGAAAGAATTAAAAAGCTAACCTGGATGAGCGACAGCACCAGGCAAAAAGCCCTGGTAAAATTAGCTTCGGTAAAAAAGAAAGTTGGTTACCCTGATAAATGGAAGGACTTTTCAGCCATGGAAATTGGTAAAGATAGCTACCTGCAAAATGTAGCGAATGCTAGCAAATGGAGGCATAATTATGAAATGAATAAATTAGGCAAACCTGTTGACAGGGATGATTGGGATATGACACCACAAACATACAATGCATATTATAACCCAAGCAATAACGAGATTGTGTTACCTGCGGGCATCTTTACTGTGCCCGGTTATAAAGATGAAGAACTGGATGATGCAACCGTGTATGGTTATGGCGGGGCCAGTACCATTGGTCATGAAATTACGCATGGCTTTGATGATGAGGGCCGCCAGTTTGATGAAAAAGGAAACCTGAAAAGCTGGTGGACAAAAAGGGACGAGGAATCGTTTAAAAAACGAACCGATGTGATGGTAAATCAATTCAATAATTTTGAACCTTTACCGGGTACGCACATTAATGGTAAAGCAACGCTTGGCGAAAACATCGCAGATCTTGGAGGTATTTTAATTGCGCTGGATGCATTTGAAAAGACAGTACAATATAAAAAGAATGAAAAAATTGCAGGGCTTACACCACTACAACGATATTTTTTAGGGTACGCATTGGGTTGGATGAGCTATCCAACTGAGCAATCATTGAAAAATCAATTAATGGTAGACGTTCATTCCCCTGCCAAATACCGGGTGAACGGGCCCTTCATCAACGTGCCTGCATTTTATATGGCCTTTGGAATAAAACCAACCGACAAAATGTACCTTGCCGATAGTTTAAGGGTGAATATATGGTAACTTCATGAGTATAAATTTTTGAATCAAAAAATCAGCATGAGAACCATCCTAAAAAAAGATGAAAAAATTTTACTGATCACCAGGCAACATTGGGTTCGTTTGGTATTGCCTGTATTTGTTTGGATGGTTGCAGCCACATTGCTAATCTGGCTCGCTGAAACTACCGGGTTTATTATTACGCTGGTGGTAGCTTTGTATCCGCTGTACGAATACCTCAATTATAAAAGCAATTTATGGTGCGTTACCAACCTGAGGGTGGTAGATGAGAGCGGCTTTTTCAGCCGGTATTCAAAAGAAAGCCCGCTGGATAAAATAAATAATGTGGAATTTGATCAAAGCATCTGGGGCAGGATATTTGGTTTTGGCGATGTTGATATCCAAACCGCCGCTGAGATGGGTGAAACAACGTACGAACTCATTCACCATCCTAAATTATTAAAAGACACCATTACACACGCACAGGAAGAATATAAAAAAATGCAAATCAGTAACCAGGCTGCTGAGTTAGCCAAAGCAATTGCGCAAAATACCAATCCTTCTGCTGTACCGGCGCAAACCCAATCACATAATATGGTGGCTGATGAATTGCATAAATTATTTGAGTTGTTGCAAAAAGGTGCTATCACACAGGAGGAGTATGCATTGCAGAAGAGGAAACTGATTTCTCCGTCCCCTCAAGACAAATGATCGGAACCTTGTTCCAGGGAGTAATAAAAAACAGACCTACAATTGCTTTATCCAACTTTTTTCTGATGCCTGCTGATCAGCACATCCTGTATTTCACTCAATGTATGTCCTTTGGCTTGCAACAATATTAAGTAATGAAACAATAAATCCGCTGCCTCATTTTTAAATAAATCTGCATCATTGTCCTTTGCTTCAATCACCAGTTCAACCGCTTCTTCACCTACCTTCTGAGCAATTTTATTAATGCCTTTTTCAAATAAAGAACTGGTGTAAGATTTATCAGAAGGATTATTTTTTCTATCCTTAATTATTTCTTCCAGTTCAAAGAGGAAATTACTATTGATGTTTTTTTCATCCCAGCAGGTATCCGCTCCGGTGTGGCAAACCGGGCCAACAGGATTTACTTTTATCAGCAGCGTATCATTATCACAGTCCGCTTTAATATCCTTTAGCAAAAGAAAATTACCACTCTCCTCTCCTTTTGTCCAAAGCCTCTTTTTACTCCTGCTGTAGAAGGTGACTTTTTTAAGTTCTTCCGTTTTTGCAAGGGCGGCTTCATTCATAAAACCGAGCATTAAAACTTTCCCGGTAATGTCATCCTGTATTACTACAGGTACCAATCCATCTGCATATTTTTTAAAATCAACTGTCATCTTATTCTTATTTCTTTATTGGATTATTTGTTAGCAATATACCGGGTATAATATTATTTGTAAGCGTGGTTAACATATCAATACCCAATGATAAAATTCTATATTTCATAATTGAGCATTGACTATTGACCATTCAATGTCTTTTACTTAGTGTTTTATTTTCACGCAAAGACGCAAAGGAATAAAATAAGCCGCAAAAAGAAAATACAAAATCAGTTTTGCGCCTTTTCATCTTTTTTCTTTGCGTTGAAAGTTTTCTTAATTCAACGACATTGATTGCCCATTGAACATTCATCTCTTCACAACCTTACCCTTACCTGCTGCCCTGATAAATATTTTTTTAATGCCTGTATTTCAATTTCCTTATAATGAAAAATACTTGCTGCCAGGGCTGCATCTGCATTCCCTTTCTCAAATACTGCGTTGAAATGTTCCGTCGTTCCCGCCCCTCCGGACGCAATTACGGGAACGGGTAATGTATTGGAGAGCGTTGCGGTAATATCCAATGCAAAGCCATTTTTTGTTCCATCATTATTCATCGACGTAAGTAATATTTCTCCGGCTCCCAGTGCTACCGCCTGCGTTGCCCAGTCCGTTGTTTTCATATCTGTTTTGGTTCTTCCTCCATTCAGGTATACATACCAATCTCCGTCTTCTTCCTTTTTGGTATCAATCGCCAACACTACGCACTGGCTGCCAAATTCATTGCTCAGTTGCTTTATTAAACCAGGATTTTTAAATGCAGAAGTGTTTACAGAAACTTTATCGGCCCCGTTTTTTAGCAGCACAGCTACATCTTCAACAGAGCTAATTCCGCCTCCTACTGTAAAAGGTATGTTGATATTGGCGGCTATCCGTTTTACGAGTTCAACCAATGTTTTTCTCTTTTCAATGGTTGCGGTAATGTCTAAGAAAACCAATTCATCCGCACCCTTATCTGAATAAATGATCGCCAACTCAACCGGGTCGCCTGCATCACGGATATCTTCAAAATTGATGCCCTTTACTGTTCTACCATCCCTGATATCAAGACAGGGAATAATTCTTTTTGTGAGGCCACGGCCTGTGCCACCGCCCCCATCCCCTCCCGATATAAGATCGGTACCTTGTTCCGGGGGGTAAGGCAGCGGCTCACCATTTGTTAGGATACTATCCATTTTAACTCTTGTTTTTGCAGTCTTTAAAATTACTTAAAATAATTATACTCATCCAGAGGCCCCTTTAGAGGATTCAGTGGCACTTTTCCCTCATAGAATGCTTTGCCTATGATAGCACCTTTACATCCAATTTCTTGCAACATTAATACATCATCGATATTGCTTACACCGCCACTGGCAATTAAATTGACTTCCGGATGTTCTTCCATTATTCTCTTATACAATTCAGGGGAAGGACCTTCCATTGCACCATCTTTTGATATATCCGTACAAAAAATATTGGTTACTCCCAGGCCCAACATCTTGCCAATAAAATCGAAAATATTAATACCCCCATCTTCGAGCCAGCCGCTTATTTTTATTTGGCCATCCAGCACATCAGCACCAATTAAAAACTGGTCTGTACCAAATTCCATCAGCCATTCTTCCAGTAATTCGGGATGTTTTACTGCCAGGCTTCCTATCGTTACTATTGCCGCACCAGCATTTAAAATGTTACTTACATCTGTAATGTTTTTTACACCGCCACCAAAGTCTATTATCAACCCCGTTGATGTAGCAATATTTTCAAGGACTTTTAAATTAATAATGCTGCCTGCTTTAGCGCCATCCAAATCTACTACATGCAACCTGGTAATCCCGGCATCTTCAAATTGCTTTGCTACCTCTACCGGGTTATCATTATAAACTATTTGTTGGTTATAATCGCCTTTGGTGAGCCGAACACATTTGCCGTTAATGATGTCTATTGCGGGGATGATGATCATGGTATATTGATAAAGTTTTTTAAAATGGTTGCACCAACAGTTCCGGATTTTTCCGGGTGAAATTGTACTGCATAGAAATTATCCTTTTCGAGTGCGGCACTGTATGGAATGATATAGTCAGTTGTAGCAATTGTTTCTTTACCTGGTGCCGCATAATAACTATGTACTGTATAAACAAATGCATTATCGCTAAGGCCCTTAAATAATACAGACTGATAATCGTAAATATTGTTCCATCCAATTTGTGGTATTTTATAATTCGCATTAACAGGTGCCTGGAATAGTTTCACTTCCTCGTCAAAAATACCAAGGCAATTTGTATCGCCTTCTTCAGAATGTTTGCACATTAACTGAAGCCCGAGACAAATACCCAGTACCGGTTGCTTTAAAGAAACGATCAGCTTATCCAATTCTTTTTCTTTCAGGTACTGCATGGCAGCATTGGCATGACCAACACCGGGAAATATTACTTTATCCGCTTGCTGAATGAGCGCCGTATTGTCTGTAACAACAGATTCTACGCCTATTCGTTGCAAAGCATATTGTACGCTTTGAACGTTACCGGCATTGTATTTTATTATTGCTATCATACCCCTATCCCGCCGCGACGGAGAAATTTAAAGCACTCCCTTTGTGCTTGGTAATGAATTATTGTTGATGTCTTTTTTTACCGCCATCTTAATCGCCTTTGCAAATGCTTTGAAAATGGATTCTATTTTATGATGTTCATTATCACCATCAGCTTTAATATTCAAATTGCATTTAGCTGCATCACTGAAGGATTTAAAGAAATGATAAAACATCTCAGTGGGCATTTCTCCTATCTTTTCTCTTTTAAATACTGCATCCCATACAATCCAGCTTCTTCCTCCAAAATCAATGGCTACCTGTGCCAGGCAATCGTCCATGGGTAATAAAAAACCGTAGCGCTCTATTCCTCTTTTATCTCCCAGGGCTTTTGCAATTGCTTCCCCCAAAGCTATGCCGGTATCCTCAATACTGTGATGCTCGTCAATGTGCAGATCGCCGCTGCACTCAATGGCGAGATCAATATTTCCATGGCGGGCAAGCTGGTCGAGCATGTGATCAAAAAAGGCCAGGCCCGTCTTAATATTGGCCTTACCGGTTCCATCCAGGTTTACTTCTATGCTGATCTTTGTTTCATTTGTATTGCGCTCATGTTGTACAATTCGTTGGGGTAGTTTTAAATATTGATAAATCGATGACCATCGTGGTGTCTCTAATACAATCACTTCTTTTCTTAATTCATCTATGGTACCGCTAATTTCAGATGCTCCTAATGTGGCATCATTGTTTAGCCAAAATCCTTTACATCCCAGGTTTTTAGCCAGTTGCATATCTGTGATCCGGTCGCCAATAACAAATGAATTAGGCAAATCATAAGCCGGATTGTTCAAATAATTTGTCAGCATGGCTGTTCCGGGTTTACGGGTTGGTGCATTGTCTTTGGGGTAGGTTCTGTCAACAAATACCTGGTTAAAATGTATTCCTTCATTTTCCAAACTACTGAGAACAAAATTATGTACCGGGAAAAAGGTCGCTTCCGGAAATGCCGCTGTACCCAATCCATCCTGGTTGGTAACCATTATTAATTCGTAATCCAATTCGGTTGCTATCTTCCGCAAAAAGCAAAACATGTCAGGATAGAATGCTAGTTTATCAAATGAATCCAATTGGTATGTTGGTGGCGCTTCTTTTATGATTACGCCATCGCGGTCTATAAAAAGTATTTTTTTCATTTATTGTTTTGTCTATTTTTGATAAAAACGAATATATTGATTTCTCATGCCGTGTTTAGTTTTTACAATGTTCCCATGATTTAAGTCTATTATCCCCTTTTATAACGCCTTTGAACCAGGAATTTAAATGGATCATTTTTCTTTAAAAATTTTCAGGCTTTTAACCAGGATTTCATTTTCATCCGGCGTACCAACGGTAATACGCAGGCAATTGTCGCATAACACATCTTTACTCCTGTTGCGAACTACAATTCCTTTCGCTGCCAGGTAATTGTATAATGTATTGGCATCTTTCACCTTTACCAATATAAAATTAGCATCGCTTGGATAAATTTTTTCTACAAAAGAAAACTTTGACAATGCTTTGTTCAGGTAATTTTTTTGTGAGACAACTTCCTTGATCCAGTTATTTACCTGTTCGGTATTTTGCAATGCTTCCAGTGCAAGTTCCTGCGAAGCTTCATTTATATTATACGGTGGCTTTACTTTATTAAACAAATCGATGATATCCATTGATGCGTAACAAAGTCCCAGGCGCAACGCTGCAAGTCCCCAGGCTTTGGACAGTGTTTGCATTACAATTAAATTGGGATATTCTGTAAGCTCCTGTATAAATGTTTTTTGTTTGGAATAATTGATATAAGCTTCATCGATCAAAACAATTCCCGGGAAATTATTCAACAATATTTCCATTTCATTCCTGTTCATATTATTAGCGGTAGGATTGTTGGGTGAACAGATGAATAGTAATTTTGTATTGGCATCCACTGCATCCAGTATCCCCTGCACGTCTAACTGAAAATCCGGCGTAAGGTTTACTTTTTTGATCCCGACATTATTGATGTTGCCGCTTACTTCGTACATACCATAAGTTGGCGGGCACACAATCACGTTGTCTTTAACCGGATCGCAAAAAATCCGGTAGGCCAGGTCGATCACTTCATCGCTTCCGTTACCTATAAATATATTTTCTGCAGGCACTCCTTTAATTTTAGCAATTGAAAATTTTAACTGCCATTGCAATGGATCAGGATACCGGTTGAAATTATCTTCTAATGGCGACCCGTAAGCATTTTCATTTGCATCCAATAAAACAATTGCCTGGCCAGTAAACTCATGGCGGGCGGATGAATATGGTGTAAGATTTTTGATATTTTCCCGCACTAACAAATTTAAATCGAGCGAACCAACCCTTAAAGGTGCTTTTGAAGGTTCATTGGTAAAATCAGCGTTATTCATTTTTGTTGTATTATCTCTATTAAAAGAAAGTATTTTATTTTTTTACATTCACAAGGTCCACTGTGGTCAGGCCTTTTCGTGGGTGTTTTGCAGCCGCAAAGTAACTGCGTTTTTATGTGCATCCAGGCCTTCTGCCGCTGCCATGGCCTCTACTGAGTTGCCAATATTTTGTATTCCATCCCTGCTCAAATATTGAAAGGTTATTTTTTTTACAAAGCTATCCAAAGATACGCCACTATAGGCTTTTGCATATCCGTTTGTGGGCAGCGTATGGTTAGTTCCTGATGCATAATCCCCCACACTTTCAGGAGAGTAGTGGCCTAAAAAAACACTGCCGGCATTTACCACTTTAGCGGATAATTCGAGGGCATCGTCTGAAGCAATGATCAAGTGTTCGGGCGCATATTCATTTAATAAATCAAAAGCGGCATTCACATCTTCCATAACAACCAGGCGGCTATTTTTCAATGCATTTACTGCAATCTCATTTCTTTTAAGCATCGGCAACTGGGATTTGATTGCCTGTTTTACTTTGTCAACAATAGATGTTGAAGTTGCTACCAACACCACCTGGCTATCAATTCCATGTTCCGCCTGGCTCAGAAGATCTGAAGCCACAAAAGACGGATGACTGCTTTCATCCGCATATACTGCTACTTCGCTTGGGCCGGCGGGCATATCAATTGCCATTCCTTCTTTATTTACCAATTGCTTTGCACAGGTTACATACTGGTTACCGGGGCCAAATATTTTATACACCTGGTCGATAGTTTCCGTACCATAAGCCATGGCCGCAATAGCCTGTACTCCACCAATTTTATACATATTTTTCAATCCAATTAATTGCGCAACATATAAAATAACCGGATTTACTTTACCGTTTTTATCGCAAGGCGTGCAAACAATAATTTCTTTACAACCTGCCAACACTGCAGGGATACCCAACATTAGCAAGGTAGAAAACAGTGGTGCCGTTCCCCCCGGAATATACAACCCTACTTTTTGGATGGCAATAGATTTTCTCCAGCACAATACGCCTTTGGTAGTTTCAATTTGATCAACTGCCTCTACCTGTGCAAGGTGAAATTTTTCTATATTATTTTTTGCTAACAATATAGCTGCTTTCAGTTCGTCGCTTACCATTAATGCTGCTGCTTCTATTTCTGCTGCACTAACTTTTAAGTTATCCAATGCTACCCCATCAAACTTTGCTGTGTACTTTTTTACCGCGCCGTCTCCGTTCAATTTTACATCCGCTAATATTTCAGACACGGTTCCTTCCAATGTTTTACTATCAAAAGCCGGCCTTTGCAATATTCCTTTCCAAACTTTTTGTTCGGGGTTGATAAATATTTTTTCCATAATTGATTTGTGTTCTATTTCTTACAGTTAATAAGACTGGGTTCATATTGTTGTTATTCGACAACTCGTTGCTGCGACTCTAATTAAATGTGAAACAATAGTAATCTCACTTAAAATAGAGTAGCACTATTTTATCGTTCTGTAACTCTTCATAAACCATTACAATACTAAAAAGCGACTACTCAAATATTAAAAAGAGGTCCAATGCACATTTAATCTCCAGGGTTCCCATTAGGGAGCGAAGGAGCTTTTATACAATCATCTTTTCAATTGGAATTACAATAATGCCCTCTGCTTCAAATTGTTTTAGTTTTTCAATTACTTCCCAAAAATCATTTTCGTTTACCACGCTTTGAACACTGCTCCAGCCTTCTTCTGCCAGCGGCACTACGGTCGGGCTTTTCATGCCAGGTAATAATGAAAAAATATTTTTTAGCTGGTGATTGGGAGCGTTTAATAAAATGTATTTATTATTTTTCGCTGTTTTTACCGCGTTGATGCGCAACATCAGCTTTTTCAATATCAGTTTATTCTCTTCCGATAGATTTTTATTGGCAGCCAGTACTGCTTCTGACTGAAGAATTACTTCTACCTCTTTTAAGCCATTCGTAAACAGCGTACTGCCGCTGCTTACCAGGTCGCAGATAGCATCGGCGAGGCCAATGCCGGGAGCAATCTCCACTGAACCGCTGATTTCATGAATCTCCGCGTCACATTTTTTTTCAGTTAAATATTGCTGTAAAATTGTGGAATAAGTTGTGGCAATTTTTAATCCTTTTAAATCATCCAAAGATGCGTATTGCATGCTTTTGGGAACTGCTATACTTAACCGGCACCTTCCAAAGCCAAGGCGATACACAATGTCGATCACTTTGTTTTTTTCCAACAGAACATTTTCGCCAACAATGCCAATATCAGCAACACCATCATACACATACTGCGGAATATCATCATCCCTTAAAAAATACACTTCCAGTGGAAAATTAAAAGCGACCGCCTTTAATTGTTTGTTTCCATTGTTTAATTCGATACCACACTCTTTTAATAGCTTAATGGAATCTTCGTAAAGTCGTCCTGATTTTTGAACTGCAATTTTCAGCATAATTAGTTTTTAGTCTTTGTTTATTTTTATAATCCATTCTAATGGTCAAACGGAGACTGTCGGACGAATAGAAGGTGACATTTGTGTGGCAGTATCCGTCTGACAAATACAAATAAGCTCATTTATAGTCATATTCTGGCCGTCTACCGACCGCCATCCTTTTTGTTTCAGACGGAGACCGTCAGACACAAAAAGGGCTTACCGATTGAGTAAGCCCTTTATTGAAAATATGTTTTACCACATACAAATCAGCATAGCTTACCCTTGGGTAAAGTGATGATGATGATGTATGTGATTGATTGTTTTCATCTGAACTGCAAAGTAAAGCCTGATAAATTATTTTACCAAATAAAATTTAAAAAGAGTCTATCATAATACCCAAACCAGGTGTATCGGTATAAATAATTTTACCAAAATTAAACCCTACCCCTTTGGCAGTATCTTCAGCCAGTAAAAGTGGTCCATCCATATCAACATAATCGACCAATGGCGCCAACTGGGCAATGGCTGCGGTTCCTACTGAGCTTTCATTCATGCAACCAATCATTATTTTCATATCCAACTCACGGGCTTTAGTAATCATCCTCCGTGCGGGAGTAATACCGCTGCATTTGGTTAATTTGATATTAATCCCATGAAAATGCTGGTGGCATTTTTCCACATCTGATTCTGCAACACAACTTTCATCCGCAATGAGTGGTAAAACAGATTCCCTGTACAGCGTTTTCATGCCTTCCCAGTTATCCTTAGCCAATGGTTGCTCCACCATTTCTACGCCTAGTTCCTTTAACAGCGGTATTTTTAGTAAAGCCTGTTCCAAACTCCAGCCGGCATTTGCATCTACCCTTAAAACGGCATTTGTTTGTTTTCTCAATGCTGCTACCATTTCTACATCATCGGGTACACCCACTATTATTTTATAGATTGGCCAAGGTTGTTCCTTCATTTAAGTCACCATTTTATCAATAGTATCTATTCCGATTGTAAAATCAGTAACTGGACTTTTTGTAATATCAAGTCCCCAAAGTTCATGTAATTGTTTTCGTTTTAATTTTCCATACAAATCCCAACCTGCCATATCCAGTGCACAAACTAAAAATGAATTATTTGGAAACAGGTGGTGCAGGTAATGCCAATATCTTTCCGGGTCGGAGAAAGCAAATTTTTCAATGAAGGGTCTTTTCCTTTCCAGGTCTTCCAACATTTTTTCAACCGGTATATTATAGTAGTTGATAGCGGGTGCTTCACCATACCCTTTAACGCCAAAATGATCCAATTCAACTATTAAAGCAGGCTGGTGCGTTTTGGTACCTTTTGAAATAGTAAATGGATGCTTAAACAATAAATTTAAATGCTTAACTTTTATGTTCATAATTTGTTAACTTTCCTGTTATTATAACTTTAATTGATTTTAATTTCTTTTTTTATTCACCTTAATAACCCTTAATTAAATTTTCATCGCATGAAAAAAACTCTGCTTGTATTTTTACTATCGATTTGTATTACCCGGGTATTTGCCCAAACCACTTACACTGGATCCCTTCAGAATACGGACCCTACTTTCATTCGTCCTAACGAAGGAACTCCGCCAACTACATTATCCAGTTTTAATAATATCTATTACAATGTAATCCCTTTTGATGTAACTGCCACCGGCCTTATTACATTTGTGAGTAACAGTTCATGGGACAATTTTATGATATTATATGATAAAACCGGATTTAACTCTGCATCCCCACTTACCAATGCATTGCTTGCAAATGATGATTACAGTGGCCCCAATGCCGGATTTAGCTACAATTTCACTACTACAGGCCAATATTTCCTGGTGATTTGTTCGTTCAAAAATAATGTTACTGGAGGCTATACCATCACAGTGTCTAATCCTGTAGTTCTTCCTTTAAAGCTGCAGTCTTTTACAGCCGCAAAATCATCAGGTAACAGCAATTTAATAAAATGGAAAAGCTCGGAAGAACTGAACCTCGCATACTACCAGGTTCAGCGGAGCAGTGATAATAGTAACTATAGCGATTTGGTAAAAGGTTATATGGCTGCCAGCAATACCGTCAATGGCAACTCTTACAGTTTTACAGACAATAGTACGACACCGGGTTTTCTATATTATCGTTTGAAAATAAGTGAAAAGGATGGCCGCATTTCCTATAGCCCGGTAGCTGTTGTAAAGTCATCCAGCCTGAGCGTAACCAATTTGAAAGTATTTCCGAATCCTGTTTCTAATTACCTTCAACTGGAAATGAAAACGATGCAGAATAAGCAGGTTTCTATTTCGGTTATTAATTCTGGGGGAAGTTTAATACAGAACGGTCAATATCGTTTTAATAACCTCGCTATACTGTCTGTAGATATTAAGAAACTGCCTGCGGGAAAATATTTCCTAAAAACGACTTATAATGAAGAGCAGGCCACCATTATGTTCATTAAAAATTAGGTTTAAAAATCAAGGACATCGTAGCATTTGTTAAACCAGGCTACCCGGATATCCAGGTGTTGGTACAACTAAAAACCCTGTTCTATTAGGTAGAACAGGGTATTTTAGTTGTATATTAATCAACATATAATTGAAACTTCATTTTAACAACCCGCCGAATGATCACCTTCCACTTGCGAGCACGAATGTTCTCAATTCTTTATTGAAGCTTTCCTTACGGATTAAATCCTCCAACCCCATATGCATTCGGTATCTCCAATAATGTTTTGGATCGGCTGGTATATTGATCCTTTCTTCACTGGGATCTTTTCGTCTGAAGGTTTCATCAATTCCCATAATATCCTGCAATTGGAAGATGCTCCACATGGCAGGAGAATATAAATGCTGGATTACTATTTCTTTATTTATCCTGGCTTCGCAATAAAAGGGAGAAGGACCGTAATGCCCTAATATTTTATTATAAAACCGCTGAATTTTTGCGGGATTCTCTTCCCACCAACCCCGGATAGTACTCATATCATGGGTGGACGGTGTTACTACTGACAAGTATGGAGCATCGGCAGGATGGAAAAATTCTCCATCCGTGTCCTTTGGCATTCGTTGTATTTCTAAACTCAGTAAGCCAAGCTGTTTCATTACATCTGGTACACAGCCTGGCACCATACCTAAATCCTCTCCACAAACCAGCATGTTTGTACTTCTCTTCAGTCTGGGCAATTTATGCATGGCTTCCTTTTTCCAAAAATCATCCTGGCGCTGGAAAAAGTAATTTACATACAACTGTTTCAACCGATGTTTGCTATAATCATCCAAATCGCTGAAAGAAGTAGTTTGGTCCATATTTATACGGAAATGAAATTGTTGATTTAGTGATCCTTCTTCTTCAAAAAATATCACATTGCTGATTAAATCAAACAAACCGTACTTTATCGAATGATTTTTATCCGATACTTCCTGTTGACTAAAGTAGTGCTCTACTTTCCTTTGCGTATCAAAATCAGGTTTTAATTGAAAACTTCCATCATTCCAAAACAGGAAATGGTCTTTTATATATGCCGCCTCCTCGCCAAATTTTTCCTTCACCACGTGATCAGGAATATACGGTTTGCAATACCGGTTGGGCTGAAAAGAGATAAACTGCTGGTGCAATTCATTGATATGTATAGGAATAGCTGGTACAAATCTCCCCATGATGCCTTCAACTGCATTTAGTGGAATGCTCCAGATGCGGAAAAAACCAAGAATATGATCAATACGAAAGGCATCAAAGTATTCACTCATTTGCTCAAAACGTTTACGCCACCACGCAAATCCATCCTCCTCCATTTTTTTCCAGTTGTAGGTAGGGAAACCCCAGTTTTGTCCCTTAATTGCAAAATCATCCGGAGGGGCTCCGGCCTGGGCATTCATATTATACAGTTCCGGTGCCATCCAGGCATCGCAGCCATATCGGTAAATACCAATTGGTAAATCACCTTTTACAATTATTCCGTTTCGATGAGCATAGGCTGTTGCATCTTTTAACTGCAAGTGCAGGTGGTATTGGATAAAATAATGCAATGCAATACTGTCATAATGCTTTTCTGTAGGAGATGCCAGTCTTTGGATGGCGGCTTCATCAAATCTGCTTTGCGACTTCCACTGGTTATAATCCGCTGTTTTATACTTATCTCTTAAGTAACAAAATGCTGCATATGGCACCAACCAGTGACGGTTCAAATCAAAAAATTCAAAGTATTTCGTATCATTTAAGAATTCGCTCTTGTGTAAATTAAATAATTCTCTTGCAGCCGAAAATTTCAGTTTCATCACCTGCTCGTAATCAATATCCGGTAAATCATTCAATTCTTCCTGCTTCTGCTTCATTTGCTTTACGATTGCTGAACTCTTGCTTCCGGCAACCTTTTCGATGTTTAGGTACAAAGGATGCAAAGCAAAGGCAGAAATAGCCGCATAAGGATAAGAATCAAGAAAAGTATGTGTAGCCGTAGTATCATTTACAGGTAATAACTGGATCAATTTTAACCCGGTTAACTTAGCCCAATCAACCAATAATTTGATATCTGAAAACTCACCGGTACCAAAACCATTCGCAGTTCGTAAACTAAAAACAGGAATGGCTACACCTGCTCCTTTCCAATTTGGAAATGCAAGTTGTGCAAATCCATCATGAACGATCGTTTGAACCGATCTGCCACTTTCGCTGTTTAAAGTTCTATTTTTACCGGACTCAAAACTTTTAAAAGTCTTCTCTAAGGTATTGTAAATTCCATACTTATAAGCAATTGGAAAAACTTCATTAGCGAAGTTTAATCGAACAGTCCACCAATTACCTTCTTTTATTAATAATACCGGACTATCAGTTTTCCATTCACCTAATTGTATTCCGCTTCCACCTATGCACAAAATTTCTTCCCCTTTTAGCAGCGGAGCCTTTACTTTGAATTCGTGTGTAAAGTTTTTAATTATTTTATGCTTTGGAGTTAACCCTTTGGATTTTAATAGAACTTCCTGAAATGCTTTTGTATAGAAGGCATTCTCAACATCACCTGCGTGGTTCCAGGTATCAATCAATACTACTTCGCTTGCAGTGATGTTACTAAAATCGATCACCCTGTCATTTCCCCATTCAATTATTGTGGTACCATCTACATCTTTAAAGACATAACGGTATTCAATATCCAGCGTGTGGAAATCAGCTTCCGGGATTTCCACCCTGCCCTTCCAAAAATCGTCATTTAAATATTGGAGTGAAACCGCATGGTTTATTTCATCATTACCCAATGAATTGTTGTTTCCGGAAACGAACAATGTTTGTCCGAATTTTGTAGAAAACCGGATAAAAAAGTTAAGTATCATTTATTGGCAAGGTTAAGAAACGGCAATATAAAACCTTTGAGGCGAAATGTAAAAAATACACAATAAATAAATAACAGAAAGCAGAAAAAGAACTGAAAAAATTAATAAAATGGCAATTGGGCTACAAAAATTTAAAATAACATCCGGGCGAAATTTAAAATTGTATGTTTTGCCCTATTTTTGTCAAAAAAAATTCTACAATGGAAACAACAAAAAAATCTACAGGGTTATATTGGATATTATTTTTTGCGTCTTTAGCAGCTTCTGTAATTGTATATAAAGTGGGCGGTGGATATTGTTCAATGGTGTTGCCATTTAACGTGACTTTTTTTGCCAAGGCCCTGGATTTAATGTAATCAATATTTACATTTTTCGATTCTCTGATTTATTCAAATATATAAGATCGCCGGCTGTTCGTTAGATTTATAAACTCTGCCAGGGATGTATAAGCGGATTTGAAAGTTGCTCCCCTCCCATTTGTTAACAGGCTGTCCCTTTAATATAATTAATAGCTATATAAGTTTACAAAAGGAGAATTATTACTAATTCTCCTTTTGTAAACTATTTTTTTATTACTTCAAACTTTTAATAATAGCTGAAAATTCAGATGCTATAAGTGAAGCTCCTCCCACTAATCCACCATCTACATCCTGCTGACCGAATATTTCCTTTGCATTAGCAGCTTTAACACTACCCCCATACAAAACAGATATGCTGTCTGCTACTTCATTACCATATTGTGTAGCCAGCACATTGCGGATATGCGCATGCATTTCCTGTGCCTGGTCGCTGGTGGCCGTTTTACCGGTACCAATTGCCCATATAGGTTCATACGCTATAACAAACCCGGTCAATTGCGCTGCACTTAAATGAAATAAACTTTCCTTCAATTGATTTTCAACATACCTGTTTTGTGAACCTGCTTCCCTGATTTCAAGCGCCTCTCCACAACAAAAGATAGGCTTTAATCCGTATTCAAAACAAACGTTTACTTTATCTGCAAGCATTGCATTCGATTCATTAAAGTACTCCCTTCTTTCACTGTGACCAATAATTACATACTGCACTCCTATGCTATTCAGCATTTCTGCACTTACTTCACCCGTATAGGCACCTGAGTGTTTTGTGTAGCAATTTTGTGCTGCTACCAGAACATTTTGCTTGCCGTCTATTATATTTTTTATATTAACCAAATAAGGGAATGGAACGCCAAAGACTGCTTCCTGTTGCTCGCCTAATTGAATATTGGCCCCAAGTAAATCCTTAATTAAAGTTTCAGCCTGTTGAAATGTTAGGTTCATTTTCCAGTTAGCCGCAGCTATTTGTTTTCTCATGTTGATTTTTTATGATTGAGTGTAAAGATGTTTTAAAATTTCTATTTCCTGTGAACTAAGGTTTTTACCTTTTAATTCTTTCCAGTTATTAATATCTTTTACGATTTTATCAAAGGTATACCTTTCTTTTCCCCACGTAAAATTCGTTACAAATTTTGGAGGGAAATAAGTGTCATAAATATTGCAACATACGCCAACAACAGTACCCGTATTAAATGAAGTGTTAATGGCAGACCTGCTGTAGTCGCCCATCAGCAAACCACATTTTAATCCTACAGGCAGATAATCATTGTCGACGTTACTCCACACCTTCACTTCGCCGGCGGTATTTTTTAGATTTGAATTGGCTGTGCCGGCTCCAAGGTTGCACCATTCACCAATTACGCTATCACCCAGGTAACCATCGTGTGCCTTATTGCTGAAGCCAAATATCACCGAATTTTTAATTTCTCCTGCCGCATTGCTATAAGGTCCGATTGTAGTAGCTCCGTATATCTTACTACCCATTTTTAATACAGCTCCTTCACACAATGCAAATGGCCCCCTTATCATACAACCTTCCATTACTTCCGCATTCTTTCCAATATAAATAGGACCTGCAGATGCATTTAAAATGCTGTGTTGAACATCCGCTCCTTTTTCTAAAAAAATATTTTCACCGGAAATCACTTTATTGGTAGACGGTATGGGCTGCGATATCCTTCCGGCAGTTATCAATTCAAAATCTTTTCGAAGCGCCCAATCATTGAATTGAAAGATTTCCCATGGATGATTTAGCCGCTTCACCAAATCCGTTTCACCAAATTCTATATTATCATTTTTGTTGAGTTTGTTTATGCAGCCTTTAAGCCATTCTATAGAAGGAATGATATTGGCTTCAAGAGAAATAACCATTTTATCTTCTTCATTTGTAATGCTTGTAAGATTAATTGTATTGGGAAATTGTGATAACATGAATGCCCACTTTTCCCTGATGGTTAATATGCCGATCCGGATATCTGCCGTATGTCTTGTAGCAGTGAAAGGATACAGATTTTGCTTAATCTCTGTATCATCAAGAAATATTTTCATTGGCTAAAAATACTTTAAAAAAATAACGATACCACCAACTATTCTGTCTTGATTGTAACATAATAATGCAGGTACACCAGATACTTATATTTGTTTTAATAATCAGCAGTAAAACAAAAATCCCCCCGGAAAACCGAAGGGACTTAAAGTATAGCCATGAAAAACAAACTTTAGTATTGTACTAATTCGCTTTCTTTTCGTAACGTTTTTTAAACTTATCAATACGTCCTGCAGTATCGACCAATACATTTTTACCGGTGTAAAACGGGTGAGATGTATTTGAAATCTCTAACTTAATAACAGGGTAATTATTACCATCTTCATGTTTAATAGTTTCATTTGAATTGGCAGTAGAACGACTTAAAAAAGTAGTTCCATTACTCATATCTTTAAAAACCACAAAACGGTAATTTTTTGGATGCAAATCTTTTTTCATAATAAATAAATGTTTTGTGCATGGATTTTGCCATGCGATTTTTTAAGACTGCAAATGTAGGCCTATTTGGTTTAAAAAAGAACAGTAAACTTCCCAAACCCAGATTTTGTTAAGGTGGGTTTTTAGCTCTTCATATTGGTTTGCTGTAAAGCGATACCAATGTTCCAGCTTTTCGATTCCTGGATCACATCCTGAAGGTCATCTATTTTTTTACCCGTTACCCGAATAATATCATCCATTATGGCTACCTGAACTTTTAATCCGCTATCTTTTATCAACTTCACAATCTTTTTTGCGTCTTCCTGTTTAATTCCATTTCTAACAACAATTTCCTGCTTTACTACTTTACCGCTCTGATGAGGCTCTTTACCCAAATCATAAATTTCAGCGGCCAACCCTTGTTTCATACTCCGGCTAATTAATACATCTACAATCTGGCCCAGTTTCATTTCGCTGTCCGCTTCCAGGTTTACTTTGAAATCCTTTTTATTTAATTCAATTAAAACGTGTGAACCTTTGAAATCGAAGCGGTTAGTTATTTCTTTGGTTACAGTATTGATAGCATTGTCTAAAGTTTGCAGATCAACTTTACTGGCAAAATCAAATGATGGCATGATGTAAAGAATTAATTGTGAGATAAGCAAATATAAAAAACACAGCCCAATATTGAGCTGTGTTTACATGATTTTTGTTTTCAGAGTGAAGTTCTGTCATTAAATGTTTAGTAGAAATTGAATTTTTGCACAACTACTAATTCTCTCCTTTTACCCTGTTTTGTTCTGTACCAGCTCCGCCTGTTTTTCTTTTTTGAATACCTTTAATTGGCTTTCCAAACCTGTATGCAAAACTTATGGTTGCCACTCTTGAATCCCTCTCCTGGTGAAAATAGGCGTCGGTTCGTTGAAAACTGATATCGCCCGTTGCCTGCATTGTATACAAAATATCACGAACATTTAATTTTACTGTTCCTTTATTTTTTAAAACCTGCTTCTGCACACCAGCATTTAGCTGCCCCATGGATTGGATGATGATTTGCCCTTCAATACCCTTTGTACGATAGAATCCCGATATCTCTGCACTCCATCCTTTATTAAATTTAAACTGGTTATTAAGGTTTATCATATAATTGCCGCCCGCTACGTTTATTTGTTCTCCATTTAGTAAACCTTTATAATTCCTGTAATTATATTCGGTATAAACAATTGCTGTCCACCATTTGGTAACCGGCTTTTGGGCACTTACTGATAAACTGGCACTGTTGGTTGACCCAAAATTGCCTTGTTTTACAACTGTTGCATACCCTTTTTGTTCAAAAGTTTCACTAAAAAGATTCCTGGTATTTGCGTAGTTGAAGGTAGTGGTTAAAAACTGGTTGTAGGTATGTGACAATTCAAATGTATGTGCATAAGATGGCTTCAAAAATGGATTACCTGAACCATAAGTAAATTTATCTAAAAAAAACATGAATGGATTCAGGTCCTGGTAGTTCGGACGATTAATGCGGCGACCATAAGATAAACCTAACTGATTTTTTTCATTTGCATTGTAGCTAATAAACATGGTAGGAAACAAACTCGAATAGCTTTTTTTGAATGAACTATCCTGCCTTTGCGGATTTCCAAACTGGCGGCCATTATAGTTGGTGTTTTCAAAACGCAACCCGGCTTGTATCCCCCACTTCTTAACCTGCCTGTTCATGTTTACATAGGCTGCATTGATATTTTCTTCATAGATAAATTGATTGGTTTTGTCATAATCTGGTGTTTTTACATTTCCCACCAGATTAAAGTAGCCTGCAGTATTATCTGTTTTAACGAAACTGGATTTTATACCGGTTTCAAGTTTAAGACCTTTTTTCATGGGATGTGTATAGTCAATTTTTCCGGTATAAATATTTATGAGGGAAGGAAGTTCACCGGTGAGCCGATCATAATTTTTTGTTGACCATTCAGGTGTGTAGGAAGAATTGGTAAAGTTTTGATCACGGCGAGAGTCGTAGGTAAGATAATCCACATCAGCAGTCAGCTCCCTTCCTGTAGAATCGAACTGGTGACGAAAATTCAAATTAACTGCACCATTTTTCCAGGTAGACTTCTCATAGCTGACAGCAGTAACAATGGAATCAACAATGCCCAGATTGCTCTTTAGGAAACTCGTGTTCTTGCCTCTTTGAGAAGAAGGAGTAGTAAATCCGGTTATAACAATTCCAACAGTGGTGTTTTTACTTGCGTAAAAATCAACTCCTATTTTTGCGTTGTAATTACTATTATACCTCATTTCCCTGGCCGATTGCTCAAAAATTGCATTGAGTGATCCATCTGCATTTTTGTATCTTCTTTTTATATTTAACTGGTTAAAGTTTTCCCGGTAATTCCCGCCAAGATTGCCAAACACATTAAACTTTCCATTTCGGTAATTCAGGTTAAGACTATTATTGGTCTTTTCATATACGCCCTGGCCATAAGCAAGATTTACACTACCATTAAAGCCCCTTTGTTTGTTCTTTTTTGTTTTGATATTAATAATGCCAGAATTGCCAGCTGCATCATATTTTGCGGAGGGATTTGTCATGATTTCAATTTGATCAAGATTATTGGCTGGCATTGATCGTAATAAGTTGGCCAATTCCAGCCCTGTAAGGTAAGATGGCTTTCCATCGAGCATCACCAATACTCCCTGTTTACCTTTCAAACTTATATTGCCATCTTTATCAACAGTAACACCCGGACTTTTTTCCAGCACTTCCAACGCGGTAGAACCTTCATTGCTAATAGCCGCATCTACATTTACAACTGTTTTGTCTATTTTACGTTCTATCAGTTGCTTTTTTGAAGTTACCGTTACTTCTTTCAAATCCTTATCAACCGGAATTAACTGTAGCGTTCCAATTTTAAGATAGTTTTGTTCCGCAGATATTTTATGTTTACTACTATACACTTTCAGGTGGCCAATGGATGAGGCCATTACAAGATAAGTCCCTTCTTTTACATTTTCGAAAATGAAATTACCTTCCTTATCAGTAATCGCAACTTTGGTGATGCTGCTATCTTTTGCTCTTAATAAAGAGATAGTGGCGGCGTCAATTATCTTTTGGTTACCACCATCTTTAATCATTCCTGATATTTTACCGTTAGATTGTGAGAAACTGACAAAGCTGATACTCATAGCGGTCAGTAAATTTAATAAATGTTTCATGGCTATACTTTATACTTTGTTTTGAATTGTACATAACAAAATTAGGTACTTTGTATAGCAAGGAACATAGGTTTACACAGGCGGTATTTAATTTATGATGATCGGTAGTACCTTGTATTACATAATACAATAAAGATTGGCAACCTAAACTTCCAAAATTTTATACTTATGTAATAAATGAGGTTGACTAATCCTTTCTGTAAGATTTTATTTGTACATAAATGACAATTATGATACCGGTTAAGATAAGAAAAAACGAAATGATCTCCGCCTGGCTGGGATGAATGCCAAGAAAGTAGTACTGATTATTTACACGTATTTTTTCTATAATAAAACGTTCTAAACCATTTAAAATGAAGTAAATACCACTTACCGTACCAGCTACCGGAATGCGCTTTCTAAAAGCCCAAAGTACCAAAAATAATAAAGTACAAACTACGGTTTCATAAAATGGCGTAGGAAAAACAGGCGAAGGCAGTACCCGGTTATGGTCATCATAATTACCTGGAATTATAATGCCATCGTTATTTACATTTTGGGGGTAATTGTATGCAACCATCCAAACCGGCATAAAAGATAAGGCCTTTACATAGCGATGTGGGACAGTGTCGAGGCTAATACTTTTCCGATCGGTAACAAAAGTTGGAGTTATTTTTCCGGAATCCAATACAGTTCCCTCCAAAAAATATGATTTACTACGCAACAAGCCGGCTTCAAAATCGCCCGTTTTAGCCTCAACAACTTTGCCATTGGTGTCTGTAATATAGGCGCTGTTATAAATACCCCAATCACCATCACCAGAAACCTGGCATCCTATGCGACCAACGGCATAAGCCAATAACATTGCTATAGTAATAGAATCAATAAGGTGTATCAATTTGATTCCTTTCTTTTTTGCATAAACGCAAATAGCAATTCCGGCTGCTATTAATCCGCCATAAAATGTCAATCCCCCTGCAGAAAAAATTCTTTCTATGGGATGTTGTATAAAATCATCCCAATTTTCGAGGTTATCAAAAAGCTTTGCTCCCAAAATACCAAATATCAAGGATATAATAACGATATCGCCTACCCTGTCGTGTGGCCAGATACGTATGCTTCTTTGTTCAGGCTCTTTTAATTTTTGCTTATTCTTTTCCCACCATTTTAACCCCGCTAATACAATCGCTAATACTAAACCTCCTACAATATTGCCTTCCGAAGAAAAAATATAAGATTGCGGACTGATATCATCCGGCTTGTTAAAAATAAAACCGAATAATTTAAACCCAAAAATAAAACCGACAATGAAATTCGCAAGAAGATCTATAATGCCGGCTGGCTTACCAACTGTAATAAATTCTTCTCTTGGAAACAGCAGGCCTTGCTTTTCCTTCCGTTTTAATTCACTTGCTATTACTAATGCTGCAACCACAAACCCCATTGCAACCATGAGTCCAAATGTATTTAGTATTTTAAGCACCTGCCATTCCACACCAAACCAGTCTTTAAAAACGTAATATAAATTGGGATACATTATTATGAAGATTAAAATTTAAGAGCTGCAAGATATTCAATTATAACGATTCAACATTTAGTTTGAGCCAGGAACAAATAACCAAAATGATTTAAGGTGAATTATTACTAATCTCCTGCCAGAGATTATTGTAATGTTATAAATGAATACGAGTATTGCACTTCTGCGTGTATGTAAGATAATTTTTTTATCATTAGATTTTTTATAACAGCATTAGCTGTTAAGTTAACAGTAACATGAATTCCAGCATTTATGATAAAAACAAAAATCCTGCAGCTTTCACTACAGGATTTACTTACTAACTCATCGAAAAACGTAAAGCTATTAATTGCAATATTGTTCAAATGCGCCAATCAGATTTTCGGCTATCATTTGTGCACTTCTTCCCTCAATATTGTGTCTTTCAATAAAATGTACTAACTGGCCATTTTTAAATAAAGCAATAGAAGGTGAAGATGGAGGATAAGGTAATAAATGTTCCCTTATTTTCTTCACGGCATCAACATCAAACCCAGCAAAACTGGTTGTTAAATGATCTGGTTTCTTTGTACTATTATGAACCGCCATTAAAACACCGGGTCTTGCCGTGCCTGCACTGCAACCGCAAACTGAATTAATTACTACAAGGGTAGTGCCTTCATCCGTTATTTTTTCTTCTACTGCGGAGGCCGTCAACATTTCGGCAAAGCCATTTTCTGTTAACTCCTCTTTCATTGGTATTACAATTTCTGCTGGATACATATTTTATCTTTTAAATTTAGAAGTACAAATTTACATACTTGAAATGAATTATCTATTGAAGAATTTCAATGCGTTTAATAAATGTTTTAAATATTAACCTTCTGCCATTTAGGCATTTTTATCTACGAATAAACGACACATTGTCTGTTAAAAGTGCTTTAGACAGTCAATATATCTACAATATCATATTGGAATAGTAATTGAAACCGTATTCATATTCAAATTCTAAAATTTAAAATAACAACTATGACACTTGTAAAAGTAAACAACCCACTTTCAAAATCATTTGATGGTTTAATCAATGAGATTTTTAATGATTTACCGGCAACTTTCGGTAAAACTTTCAGAGAAGATGTATTTAGCTTTCCCCCTGTGAATATTGTGGAAAGCCCCAATACCTATCAATTGGCAGTTGCCGCTCCTGGTTTAGAAAAAGCGGATTTTGTGATTAAACTGGATGGGAATTTATTAACAATAAGTTCGGAGAAAAAGACTCCACAAAGCAATGAAACAGAAAAAGTAATCCGGAAGGAATTTGGCAACAAATCATTTAAACGCAGTTTTACATTGGATGAAAAAATTGAGGCG
>JBBQTL010000055.1:0-25417 GCA_038213285.1 Chitinophagales bacterium | reverse complement strand
GGATATTCAGCGACAGTACTACCGATACAAATGAAAATACATCCTTTACTTTTACAACGGAAGGTGTTTACACTATACTGCTGGTTACAAAAAACAACCAGACAGGATGTACCGATACAGCTAAAAAAACAATTACCGTCCGTAAGGTAAACAGTGTGTTTACTTACAAGTTTTCCTATATCAATAACAACTCCTGTCCACCGGTAATTGCTTCGTTTACCAGTATTTCTACCAATGCCGCAAGGGTGTCATGGGATTTTGGCGATGGTGGTATTGCCGGTAGTCAAAAAACGGTATCGCATACCTATAATAAACCGGGTATTTACCGGGTAGTACATTATAGTTATGATAGCGGCACCGGGGTGGATAGTACGGAGGATTTTATAGAAGTAAAGGGTCCATATGCGTTGCTGAAGGCGGATGTATTGACCGGCTGTAATTCTTTGCAGGTAAGGCTTACAGCCGATGTAAAATACGCAAATAATTATACCTGGGATTTTGGCGATGGCACTGTGGTACCCACTACGGATACATTTGCAGTACATACTTACCTTACACCGGGCATTTATATACCGGCGCTCATATTGAAGGATGCAGGAGGCTGCAGTGCCACTTCTGAATTGCCGGAAAAGGTGATTGTGGATTCACTTAATGCATCGTTTAAAGCATCGCCCAATACTATTTGTGATTCGGCGTACAGTCTATTTACAGCTACCGCTAAAAGTTTATCCAATGAACAGTTGCTGGCTGCACTTGAATATACATGGATTGTGAAGGAAGGTAACAAATCAGATACTTTGATTAGTAACAAGGCAAGTCATTATTTCAATACTATTGGTACACACGCCGTTAGCCTTTCAGTAACTACTCCATATGGTTGCGTTCAAAAAATTACCGATTCCGTTTATGTGAGAACCGGGGTAAATGCAACCATTGCAGGCCCTGCAGAAATATGCAAAGGAAATTCGGCCGCTTTTACCGGAAGTGCAACGCCGTTCAATAATGCCTTGCAATGGAAATGGGATTTTGCCAATGGCAATATTTCTGATAAACAAAACCCTTCGGCTGAGCCATTTAGCATTACAGGTTTAATGCAAGTAACATTGATGGTATCTAATGGGTATTGTAGTGATACTGCCCTGCACCCGCTATTTGTTAATGCACTTCCTGTGATTGGATTTTCACCCTTCAACCCACTGGTATGCCGGGGAAGCAATATACAATTAACTGCATCTGGTGGTAATGTTTATCAATGGTCTGCAGTAATTGCGATCGCAAACTCCAATGCAGCCAGTATCAGCACCAGCCCGGCTGCCGGAATTTTTTATGCTGTTAAGGTGACAGATGTTAAAGGCTGTATTAATAAAGATTCTCTGTTTGTGAAAGTGGTTGATTCTGTAAAACTCAAAGGGGCAAATAATCTTTTTGCATGCGAGGGAAACTCCGTACAGTTAAATGTGTCGGGTGCGGATCAATATAAATGGATCAATAATACCGGCGGTTTAAGTAACACAAATATTGCCAACCCATCTGCACTTACCCGCTCGTCTGTGGTATATACGGTAGTTGGGTACGATAATGATAAATGTTTTACCGATACTGCCCTGATCAATGTAAGAATCAGTAAGCTGCCGGTAGTGGATGCCGGTATTGGCGCACAGTTGATTGCCGCTACGCCTTTCAAATTATCACCCACTGTGAGTGGAGCAGTTAATTGGACATGGTCGCCTGCGGATTACCTGGATTGCACCACCTGCCTTAACCCTGTGAGTAAACCAAAATCAACCATTACCTACACACTTACTGCGTATAATGCAGATGGATGTAAAGCTGCTGACACGGTAAGCCTACAGCTTATCTGCGGGAAAAACCTCATCTATATTCCGTCTGCCTTTTCACCCAATAATGATAATTTGAACGACCGGTTTACTATCAATGGCAGTGGTGTAAAAATTGTACGTTCAGTGATAATTTACAGCAGGTGGGGCAAGGTTGTTTTTGAAAGAAAAAATATTAATGTGAATGACCGTAGCAACAGTTGGGACGGATATTACAAAGGAGAACCGATGCCTGTTGGAGCCTATGTTTATTCGATACAAACGGAGTGTGAAGCGGGGGAGATATTTGAGTATCGGGGGAATGTTATGATTGTGCGGTAACACTGCTCACAATCTGAAAGGTTGTAAGCCAGGAAGATTTAAATTGTTATTACGTTTATCGCCGTGACTTATCAATTCCTTGTCACGGTGATAAACAGAATTATTTCCCCTTATTCGCCAATTGCCCGCAAGCCGCATCAATGTCTTTACCACGGCTTCTTCTAACCCTTACATTTACCCGGTTTTTTGCGAGGTGATCCGTAAAGCGTTGGGTAGCATCTTCATCCGGTTTTGTAAATTTCGCCCCATCAATCGGATTGTATTCAATTACATTTACCAGGTGGGTGGGTATTTGACGGTAAATTTTGGTTAAAGCCTCTGCGTCTTCTATTGAATCGTTCAGGTCCTTAAAAAGGATATATTCTAAAGTGATGTCATTTTTTGTTTTGTCATAAAAATAATTAAGCGCCTCTATTAAAGTGGCGATACTGTTACTTTCATTGATGGGCATTATCTGGTTTCGCTTTTTATCATCTGCAGCATGTAAGGAAAGTGCCAGGTTGAATCGCACCCTGTCATCCCCCAATTGCTTAATTTGCTTTGCTACTCCTGCTGTAGAAACGGTAATTCTTTTGGGACTCATGGCCATTCCTTCATTCGAAATCAGCTTATCAATTGCTTTCAGTACATTTTTATAGTTCAGCAATGGCTCGCCCATTCCCATGAACACAACGTTGGACAATTTTTTATCAAATGTTTTTTCCGATTGCTGATTGATAAAGGCAACCTGATTATAAATTTCATCATAATCCAGGTTTCTTTTACGTTCCATGGTGCCGGTAGCACAAAACTTACAACTTAGGCTGCAACCGATTTGGGATGATACACAAGCGGTGTTTCTCTTTTCGGTCGGTATCAATACGCCTTCAATCATGTGGCCATCAAAGGTTTTAAACCTTGACTTAACAGTGCCATCGCTGCTAAATTGGGTGGTATTTACGGTGAGTGCAGGTAAATCAAATTTTTCGGACAGGTAGAGACGCAGTTCTTTTGAGAGATCAGTCATATCCTCAAAGCTCTGGGCATTTTTTTTCCAAAGCCATTCATATACCTGTTTGGTACGAAATTTCTTCTCGCCGATAGATAAAAAATAGGTCATCAATTCTTCCAAACCCAGGTGGCGAATGTTCTTTTTTACTGCTGTCATTTTGCAAAGATACCTTAACTAAATTTAGTGCCAAAGGCGGTGAGTTCACCTGCGGTTGTGGCAGAGCCTCAAAATTGACCTTATCCGAAAGGGAGAATAAAAATATCAGTTGATAACGGATAGATAGATCTTTTGTAACATATAAATACCTCATTTAATACTTTGCCGGGTATTTTGGTTTTCTTTTCGATATGATATTCTATAAAAAACTTTATCGTTCTTTGTAATTGTGATTTCAACTTTACATTTTATTTGTTGTTGCCTAGCGTGGTTGCCGAAAGTTCCAAACAGCATGTGGCGCAAGAACGTTCCGAAATTTGTGGTTGAAATAAACCAATGATGTTTAATTGGGAAACAAATGCTTGTAACAAAATGAAATTATGCAAACAGTTTACGTAATCGACGCAATAAGAACGCCAATTGGAAAATATGGTGGCGCATTGAGCAATACCAGGCCGGATGATTTACTGGCATTGGTGATTAAAGCACTGGTTAACAGAAATGCTTCCATTGATGTAAATGCCATTGAAGATGTGATTGCAGGCGCTGCCAACCAAAGCGGCGAGGATAACAGGAATGTCGCAAGAATGGCAGCATTATTAGCAGGTTTGCCTGTTACTGTAGCAGGAAATACCGTTAACCGTTTATGCGCATCTGGCTTGCAGGCAATTATGGATGCGTCAAGGGCCATTATGTGCGGCGACGGCGATTTGTTTATCGCCTGCGGAGTGGAGAGTATGACAAGGGCGCCTTTTGTAATTCCCAAAACAGTAACACCGTTTGCAAGGGATCCGCAAATTGTTGATACTACCATGGGCTGGCGATTTATCAATAAGCAGCTCGCTGTTATGTACTATCCCTACACAATGGGTGAAACAGCAGAGAATGTAGCAAAGCAATGGAATATCAGCCGCCATGCACAGGACGGATTTGCGTTGGAAAGTCAGCGGAAATATTTTAAAGCGCTGCAGGAAAATAAGTTTAAAGAGGAGATTGTTCCGGTGCAGATACCCGTTGGAAAAGAATTGGTTGACTTTGATAAAGATGAACATCCAAGGGAAACTTCGCTGCAAAAATTATCGCAATTAAAAGCAGCATTTATAAAAGATGGAACCGTAACCGCAGGCAATAGTAGTGGTATTAATGATGGTGCAGCCGCCATGTTATTGGCAAGTGAAGCTGCAGTAAAAAAATACAAGCTGCAACCGATCGCTAAAATTGTAAGCATGGCAATCGCCGGGGTTGATCCGGCTGTAATGGGTATTGGGCCGGTTCCGGCAACCCAAAAAGCTTTGCAACGGGCAGGCCTAAAAGTTACCGACCTTGACCTGGTGGAATTGAATGAGGCATTTGCATCCCAATCCATTGCCAGTATTCATGATCTTGGCCTTGACCTGGAAACGGTAAATGTAAACGGAGGAGCTATCGCCTTGGGGCATCCGCTGGGTTGCAGTGGTGTACGCATTTCTACCACCTTGTTGCATGAATTGAAGAAAAGGAAAGGAAAATACGGGTTGGCCACGATGTGTGTAGGGGTAGGGCAGGGGGCAGCGATTATATATGAAGGGTTTTAAGGTTTTTTAAATACAACTCCTTCGTAAACCTGCTTTACCTTACTAATGTAATTGATTGAATCAAGCGCCCATTCATCTTCGGGATTAGTTTTTTTTACAGAAAGCCATGAATGATCTGCTTGTTTTGTAAATACCTCTATTAGCATTTTTTGTGAATCAATCAGTACATACTGTTTAAGCGATGGTATGTTTTTATAAAACTCAAATTTTATTGTACGATCGTATTCTTCCGTAGAGAGTGACAGGATTTCAAATAAGACAGACGGGTTAATAATAGTATCAAATTCATAGTCAACAAATGAAGGATCACCACAGATAATTACTGCGTCAGGATAGGTGTAAAAAGATTTAAATTGGGTATAAACTCTCAAATCACTACCGAAAATATTACACGCTGAGCCTTTTAGATGAGGCACTATATCTCCCAGAAGAGCTGAGGCTATTTGATTGTGCTGAAAAGAAGCTCCGGACATGGAAAATATTTCACCCCGGTAATATTCATTCTTGGTTTTTGACATTCTTTCCAATATCAAAAAGTCTTCTTCGCTGTAATATTTTCTTACGGCAACTGGCATTTTTTTACTTTAAAAGTACATTTTTTACCCCAGGTTATACAATAATTTTCTCACCATTTTATAATTTGAAAAAATGGATAATACCAATAAAATAACTGCAACGGTTATCACAACCCAATGTATCATGGGTGATAGTTCATCCCGCTCATACATTACAAAATGTTGAAAGGCGAATTGTAAAAGGAAGGTCAGTAATAAGGCGGCGAGTACAATGACAATATAAACCGGTATCCATTTCTTAGCCACCGTTTTACTAAGCCAGTTGGGAGAATAACCAATTGTTAACAGCAGTAGCAGGTTGTCTTTACTTTTTGCAATCATTAACTGCAGGTAAAAAGAAAACAATAACATGGCCAGTAAAATAACCAAAATGCCAAAGCCTGCAAGGCCGCTTACGATGGCTTGTAATATTTGTTTTACCCTGCCAAATTTTGTTTTGTCTTTATTAACCCTATAATCTTTTTTTTCAAGAAAGCTCAGCAACTGGGGATTATTGGCATCAATGGTTTTTATATAAATGCGGGCAGGATTTACCTGTGATACACCGCCAAAGTTTTTATTGGCCCATTGCATAAAAGTGTTGGGCACCAGTACGGAGTTAATCCGGTCACTCAATGCCACAATACGTGCCCTGAAGTTTTGTATGCCGAATGGAGTATAGCATTCCAAAATGATGTTCACAGATGACATGGTTTTATCGGATAGCTGTGGCAAATCCTGGCTGGGTGCAAATACATTGTACATCTCCATAAAATCAGATGAAAAGATAATAGGTACATCGGCCTGGCCTTCTTTCCAGGTGAAGGAGGGTGGTACGGTATCCAAAAATTTTTCATCCAATGATTCTAAAAAAAGATCGGTACTAAATGGAATGATATTTCCGGCGCTTGCTTTAACCCTAAACTGGTTACTGATCAGGGGTGCCGCATCTGTAATAAAAGGTTGTGATTTTATTTCATCCAGATCCGCGGAAGTAAAACGATTATCCTTGCCCATATTGTCATTGGTAATGGTTTTGGTAACCGATATAAAATCGGCCCCGTCTTTACGGCTGTTTTTTTCTTTCAGTAAATCATTGATGTTGATATACATTTGAATAGAACACAACAATAATAAAACACCTGCGCCCAGACCAATATAGCTAAGCCAACGGGATGCCTTATTTTGGTTGGCAGACAAAAAGGGAGCGATGTTTTTGTATGAAGGCATGGGTAGTTAACTGATAATTGATAAAGTTTTAATGGATAATGAAAACTTATTACAGTAGAACCTGACTATTCGATAAAAAGCGGCAAACAGTAAAATTAAAATCCTCAACTATGTAGCATGCTATACCCATCCACACATTATCAATTATTCATTAAAAAATTATCCATTAAAGATGAAGCGTTCTCTCACTTTTAAAATAGGTGATTTCTCTCAGGTCGGCTAAAATAATGGTGGCGTTTCTTTGTTGGCTTTCTTCTTTCATCAACTCCATTGCTTTTTTTCTGTTCGCTTCATCCAGGTGACTAAAAGGCTCATCCAGCAATAAAAAATCAAATGGTTGTTGCAATGCCCTGATGATAGCGATCCGTTGTTGTTCGCCATAGCTGCACGTTTTACACAAGTTATTGAGCTTGCTTTCAATGCCCAGTCTTTTAGCCATGGCTGCAATATTACTGACCGGGTGATAGGGCGCTAATAGTCTTTTGATTTCGAGGTTTTGTTGTACGGTTTGTTCAGTAAATAAACGAAGATCCTGGAATACGATACTGATATGTTGTTTGCGCCAGGTAGAAAATTGCTCGGCATCAAAATTTTTAATGTCATGGGAATCGTATGAAATGTTTCCATTGTAATCCTTTCTTAACCCATACAAAAAATGAATGAGGGAAGTTTTTCCACTTCCACTGGGAGCAATGATATGAATATTTTCTCCTTTATTAAACACGACTGCTTTATTCCAAACCTGCGAACCTTCCACTTTATTGTCCTCAAAAAAGACCGGTAAAACTTTTTGCAATAATATTTGCATGGATCAATATTAAAAATACTGCCAATCCGTTTTAAGAATTGGCAGCCGCTTGAACGAGAGTTTATTTGAATTTAGCCGGGGGCATAACCATTGTATCTTCAAACTGGCCGAAATCCTGGAATGCCATTTTTTCTTCCTGTTGTTTTTTTCTTTGCTCCTTATACAACGCACTGAATTTTGCCATGTATTGATTCAGTTGTTTCAGACTATTGGTAGTTTTATCAACCAGGTTTATCTCTACTGTTTGTTTTATACCACCATCACTATAGTTTCCCCCTTTCCACAAAACATTATCCCACATTTTCAACGAGGCATCGTACGCTATTTTAGCCGAGCTGTCTTTTGCCGCTTCACTTCCAAACGATTGTAACATCGTTTGGATATTAAGATAACCGCCCATTGGTTCACCGCTTATTTTACTAATGAAGTCAAAGTTGGTACTGGCGTTTCCAAGGTACTGATCCACATTTTCTTTGGTGTTGCTGACAGCAAAATAGTTTGCATTCGAGTTGAAGGCAAATGGTAATTTATTGCTGTCACTAAACTGTCCCTCTCCAAATTTTTTGCCGGCGTTCATCAACTTATTAAAAGATTCTTTGTCGCCAATAGATGTTGAAAATATAAAACTGAAGGTTGGTTTTTTTGAAATGGAAATATTTTCCGCCTGGTCTTTAAATTTAAAAGTAGTAGTATCCTCTTTTAGCGCCAGGTCAGATAAACCAAAAAATACATCTCCTTTATTGGCTTTAATAAAATCGTCCATTGTAAAACCTAATTTCTGAACACCCATATTGATCAATCCATCCAAACCGGTCATTTTTATTAATTCCCTGATGGCTTCCGGTTTAAAATTTAGAGTCATTACTCCCACCACATCTTTACCCGGCATTCGCTTAATCATATCCTCATTTATTTTTCCACCACTATATTTTTTAAACAGGTTGATCATTTCTTCGCTGGCATAAGAGGTAGCATTAAACAGCATCTTACCGTTATCAAAATTCATAGTAGCAGCGGTAACATTTCCTTTATAAAATTTTTCGAGATTAACCATCGCAAGGGCCGCAGATGAAGCAGCGCTTTTGCTTAGCTCTTCTGTGTTCATCCACAAATGAACATCACCGGTTTCTTTCATGAGCCGGGTAAATTTTTCATCTTTCGCCAGGCTGTTGCTTTCTTTTAATGCGAATATAGCTTTACAGGTGGTGCCAATATCACGGCCGGAAACATTGTCAAAACTAATAGAATCTCTCTTCATTCTCCTGGATAATTCGTCCATTTGAGAAAATTGCGGGGCATCAAAAACATACACAAATTTTTCCTTTGTAAAACCCACACAAACGGGGTATTTACTAATGAACTGCACGCCATCCTTTTCACTGTCAGCACCGTTTTCAGTTATTTGCTGATTGAATGTTTTAAAAGTTTTTTCGTCCTTTACAGTACCCTCAAAACAAATGTAACCACCAACGCTATCTTTTATTGCAAAAAATAGCATGTCCGATTTTGTATCAATACCTGCATTGTCAGGGTTATCCAACAGGCTTTTCAATGTTGCCGGCAAAGAGGAATCACTTTTCATTTCTGCAAATAGCGGATTTTGTTTTATTTCCTCCCAGGGTAATTTAGAAGACAGGGATTTGCCATCTATCTTAATTACAATGGCAGCTTCTTTGGGTATTAATTTACCCTGGTTATTGGTTTTAGCACAAGACGAAAATATAATGGTTGCTGCGCCAATGATCATAAAAGCGAAAAGACGGGTTGTTTGCATGGATTTATTTTTTAATGCTGAAATTTTTATTTTAAATCAAAAGAATTTTTATTGCACTAACCGATAGCCGTCAGATTACACGAAAGATTATTTACCGTTTATTTATGGTTTTAAATCTTCTTTTAAACCTGTGCTATCAATTTAATTTTTTTTGTTTATTAAAATACTCTTCCAATCTATCAAATACCACTACTTCCTGCAACCCGGTATGAAGGTCTTTTACAAGGCAATAATGCTGTTCTATCTCTTTACTTCCAATTATAATGGCATAACTTATTTTCTTTTTCTCGGCATAAGAAAACTGTTTGGCTATCTTGGTAAATTCATGGTACATTTCGCAGGAGATTCCTTTTTCCCTCAACTGCTGCATCACCTGGAATGCATATTGGCTTTCGGTTTCTCCCATATTAAAAAAAATAGCTTTGGTACCAGTTTGCACTGCTTCAGGAAAAAGGCTTAACTCTTCCAGCACATCATAAATTCTATCCACTCCAAAACTAATTCCTACTCCTGCAATGCCCGGAACATTAAACAGGCCGGTGAGGTCATCATATCTGCCACCTCCGCCAATGCTGCCCATTTTCACTTCGGGTGGTGCTTTTGCTTCAAATATTACCCCGGTATAATAATTTAATCCTCTTGCTAAAGTAAAATCTATTTCGATCTTAATATTACTGGTTTGCCTGTATAAAAATTCCACTTCATTGATACCCTCTTTTCCGGATTTGATATTACCCAGCAGTTGTTTTATTAGAACTAATTTTTCGTCGTTAGTACCGGATATGGTTAAATATTTTTCTATCACCCCAATCTGTTGAGGTGATAGTTCCCTTGCGAGCAATTCTTCTTTCACTTTTTCCAATCCAATCTTGTCTAATTTATCAATGGCTACAGTAATGTCCATCATTTTTTCATCACCACCGCATAGGTGAGCCAGTGCTGTTAAAATTTTGCGGCTATTAATTTTTAGTTCATAATCCCAAAGTCCCAGTTTATTGAATACAAGGTGATAAATATTTGCCAGCTCTACTTCATTAATTAAAGAAGTACTTCCCACTACATCCGCATCGCATTGGGTAAACTCACGATACCGGCCCTTTTGTGGTCTGTCTGCACGCCATACCGGTTGCACCTGGTAGCGCCTGAATGGAAAGGTGAGCTTAGTATGGTTCATAGCTACATACCTGGCAAAAGGGATAGTAAGATCGTATTTCAATGCTCGTTCTGTAAGATCGCTGCTGCTCTTTCCGGCAATGGCTTTTTCAAAACCAGCTTTTGCCTTTTCTACATTTTTAGGATTGCTGATGCCGTTGTTTAGAATTTTAAAAATAAGCTTGTCGCCTTCCTCTCCATATTTTCCCATCAGCGTTTCCAGATTCTCCATTGCAGGGGTTTCCAATGGTTCAAATCCATATAATTCAAAAGCCGATCGGATAGTGGTTAAAATGTAATTTCGTTTTCGAACCGTATCTGCCGAAAAATCCCTTGTACCCTGGGGAATGCTTGGTTTGGCCATGATTATTTCTTAGTTAAAATAGTATGTAATGATAGTGTACTAAATCCTGGTTATTTGAACCTTTTTTTCGTCAGGTATATTTCTTAATGATTGCTTCACAGGCCTGGTCAATTAAATCATATACTTTATGGTATCCTGGCTCTGCCCCATACCATGGATCCGGTATATCCAGATATTCTCCGGGGTATACTTCATTTAACAGTAAATCTACAACGGCACCATCGTATTTATCTTTTCCAATCCATCTCATTTCTTCCAGCACATCTGCAGCCATTGCATATATCTTATCAAATCGTTGAAAATCCTCCTTTACAAAACGCCTGCATTGTTGTTTGGTGATATCAATTCCCTTCATTTTGGCAACTTTTTGCGAAAGTGGGTGCGGTTGTTCACCCTGGTGAAAGCCGTTGGTACCGGCACTGTCCACTTCCCAATGCAATCCTGATTGATGAATCTTATGCTGTAATATACCTTCTGCAAGCGGGCTTCGGCAAATATTACCAAGGCAAACCATCAAAATTTTCATATCGCAAATATAAGATGTTAGGTGGAAGAAAGTGGTTAACTGCGGGCAGTTACAGACAGAAAACTATTTAAGTGTTCACATTCGCAGGATGACTGGTTCAAAATACGCAAAAGCTGCCCTTCCGTGTGTTTTGCAAGTGCTAATTGACTGTTGCACTTTTGAATTTTGTGGATTTGTAAACTATTGGCATCTCATAACAAACGACGCAGGTTTTGATTCGATTTATCCAACAACAAAACCATCCATTATGAACTGCGAATTAATTACTGAAAGTGAAATATTGGACATACTTTTCGAAAAGAGAAATAAGGCTTATGGAGCGTACACACTTCGAAAATTTTATAACAACCGGCTTATGAAATCCATCGGAAAAATGATGGGAACTGTCATTGTATTTTCTGCATTTACCTTTCTTCCGGCCACTGACAATACGGTCAGATTCATTGTTGAAGAACAGGTTTTTGGAAGTATTACTCCTGCGGCAAAGTTGCCTATTAAAACCTGCAGCAGTAAAGCAGGTAAAACCAAGTCGCCTGTCTGTCCAGAAATTTTTAAGTAGTATGCTAATTGTAAACAGTAAAGATTCATCGGATCGGCTGCACGATTTGAAAGACGTTTCCGTTGGGGATATAACAAATATTATCCCAGGCAATTCAACGGATGCTTTGCTGGTTGGTTCCGCCACGGGTTTTGCGGGTAATGAAGCACCACTTAAAATTGCTGAACCAATACCAGACATCACCCAACCAGTTGACAACCCGGAGATAATGCCAGAATTTCCAGGAGGAATGGCGGCTCTTAGAAGTTTTCTCGAACGCTATCTCAGAAATCCAGGTAACCTGGAAGAAGGCGAACTGATTAATGTAAAAGTAAAATTTGTAGTTACGATGGAAAATTAAAAAGTTTTGAATTGGTACAGGAGCGGAAGCAAGTATAATAATGAGGTGATGAGGGTGTTGAAATAGATGCCTGCCTGGACAACCAGAAGATCCAGGGGGCAAAATGTATCGGTGAATTATACGATTCCTGTTAAGTTTATTCCGGAAGGGTAATTTTACGTAATTAATTTTGTAAATTGCCGCTCCACATATAATTGATAGAGATATTACAGCACTGTAGATAGTTATAAAATTTGTACTATGGCATTGGAAGAATTTGAAAAGGAACAACTCAGCGAAAGAGAAAAAGGGTTTATACGAATGCGAACTATTACCAACTATGGAATGGGTGGTTTTATGATTATTGTCGGGTTCTTTTTCATGTTTCCTATAAAATTAACCAGGCCTTATATCAATCAGTATGACCCGGATTTAATAAAAATATTTGCCGTGGTATGTTGGTTGTATGGGGCTTTCCGGATTTACAGGGGGTATAAGAAAAATTATTTTAGGAACTGATGAAAACATTCAAAAAAGACAGGAACAGGATAAGCATTGGGTTATTACTTATTGTATGTATTGGTTTAATAAACTGTAAGTCTAAAAAGGTTGCTGAAGTATCTGATACCCTTACCAGTGGTACAATCAATATTAGTGTAGATGAATCTTTTAAGCCAGTTATTGATGAACAAATAAAAGTTTTTGAAAGTTCTTACCCCGATGCAAAAATCATTGCCCATTATAAACCGGAAGCTGATTGTTTAAGAGACATATTAACAGACTCTCTAACCAGGATGGTTATTATAACCAGGGGGTTAAACAGGAGGGAGGAAAAATATTTTAAAGACTCTTTAAATTTCTTTCCCAGGTGGGATGAACTTGCTACAGATGCTGTTGCAATAATTGTAAACTCTAATAGTAACGACACTGTTTTTTCCGTCGATAGGTTACAGCAACAGTTATCGGGATCATTTGGAAAAAAGGAGCAAATCGTTTTTGATGGTTTAAATGCTACCAGTACAGTACGTTTTGCCATTGATAGTATTTTAAAAGGAAAAAAATTTGACACCAGTGTTGTAAGAGCAGTAAAAAGCAGTAAAGCGGTATTGGATTATGTGGCGGCAAATGTAAATGCAATAGGGCTGGTGGGTATTAGCTGGATTGGAAATCCCGAAGACACTGCACAGGTACAAATGTTAAAGAAAGTAAAAATGGTTTATGTAAAATGCGATAACTGTACGGATTCACCGTACGTAAAACCAAATCAACTGAACATCATGACAAGACGCTATCCTTTGGTACGTGGTTTGTATTTTATACTCAAAGAAAATTATTCGGGGCTTGGGTCCGGTTTTTTAAATTTTTTACAATATGAGAGAGGGCAATTAATATTTCGAAGGGCTTATTTGGGCTCAAGTAAAATGGGGTTTGCGATCCGTAATGTGCAAATCAACGAAAAATTACAAAAAGATTAGTTCGCAATTGCGGCAGTTTCCATTTAAAATTAATATCATTGTAAAGTCTTAAACGGTAAAATAATATGAACAAGATCAAATCTGGATTGCTGGTTTTAACTGTTTTGTTTCTTTCAAACTCAATGAAAGCACAAACTATTGAGGAAGGTAAAAAGTTCATGTATTATGAACGGTACCAAAGTGCTAAAAATCTGTTTCAAAAACTGATTGCCGCCAATCCGAATAATACGGAAGCCATTTACTGGTTAGGGATGGCCACAATATCCGGTGCTGATTTTGGGTCGAAGGAATTGAATGAGGTAAAGGAGTTGTACCGCAAGGCTCTTGAAACAAATGCAAATAATCCGTTATTGATAGTTGGTATGGGGAATATTGAATTAAGGGAAGGTAAATCGCAGGATGCCCGTAACAGGTTTGAAACGGCTCTTTCTTTGAGCCAGAATAAAGACCTGGAAGTGTTAACTGCTGTGGGGATGGCAAATTCGGATTTCGATAATAAAAATGGAGACCCGAATTATGCGATCGAAAAACTGAAGATCGCTACTAATCTTAAAAAGTTTAAAGAGCCTTCTGTATTAGTTTACATGGGAGATGCTTACAGAATGCTGATGGATGGAGGTAATGCCCAAATATCTTATCAATCGGCTTTGAATATTGATCCTAACTATGCAAGATCTTTATATCGGATTGGAAAAATTTACCAAACTCAAGGTGCGGGACAGGAGGAGATATACATGAAGTACTTCAATGATGCAATTGCAAAAGATCCCGCTTTTGCGCCTGTTTACAAAAATTTATCTGATTTATATTATAATACAGATGTTACTAAATCTGCTACGTATTTGGATAAATATTTAGCCAATACAGATGAAGACCCTAAAAACTGCTATTATAAAGCATCTATGAAGTATGCCCAGGGGTTATTTAAAGATGCAATTGATATGGCTGCTCAGTGTATTACAGCTAGCCCGGCTCCTTTCCCAAAATTATATGGAATTCAAGGTTATGCATATAACAGGTTGGGTGATTCATTAAATGCAAAAGTTGCTTTTGAAAATTACTTTAAAAAAGCAGAACCTTCGCAGATCGGTATGGGAGATTTTGCAAATTATGCCAATGTGCTGCTAAAATTTCCCGGAAATGATTCCCTTGCAGGTACTTATGTAGATAAAGCAGTACAGTTAGACACGCTGGAATCAAATAAGGTCACTTATTTAAAAAATATTGCGACATATTATGAAGGACAAAAGATGTATAAAGAGGCTGCTGATTGGTTCAAAAAAATTATTACAGTTAAGAAGGAACCCACCAAAACGGACTTGTATTACGCTGGGTACAATTATTTCAGGGCAGGATACTACCAGCCTTCTATAGAAGTGTTTAATATGTATGGCCAAAAATATCCGGATGATGCATTTAGTTATTACATGATCGGAAAAGCCTATTGGGCCATAGATTCCACTATGGAACAGGGCTTGGCCAACCCTTCTTTTCAAAAAACAATCGATGTAGGTCTGGCTGATAAGGTCAAATACAAAAATCAATTGATAGGTAGTTATAAATATTTTGTAGCCTATTTTGCTAATATTAAAAAGGACAAAGCAATCGCAATCAATTATTGTGACAGCGTACTCGCCATTGACCCTGCGGATACAGAAGCTTTGAATAATAAAACTGTAATCGGTTCAATGAATATGAATGCACCGGCAACACCTAAGCAAACAAAGCCTGCTGCTACCAAACCCAACGGAGATAAATCAACGGTTTCCAACAAGGAACAGGTACCCGCTGCAAAAAAATAATGAATTCTGGAATGACTAATAAATCCTCAATCTTAACTGGATTGGGGATTTTCTTTTTTACAAACCTTAGATTGTTATTTGCTCACCCTACCCTATTTTTGCACTATGCAATTTTTTATCCTACAAGCCAATAATATCAACAACGCTTCCAATTATTTGCCAATAGGCATTCAATTGTTTTTTGCGATTGGTTTTATCGCTACCATGATGTTGCTTACCCATAGTTTTGGGCCCAAAAGACAGACATCCGATAAGCTGCAAAACTTTGAAAGTGGCATAGAAATAAAGGGGAATGCCCGTCAGCCAATGGCTATTAAATATTTTTTAGTAGCTATTCTGTTTGTGTTATTTGACGTGGAAGTTATTTTTTTCTATCCTTATGCAGTTAATTTCAGGGAATTGGGTTGGCAGGGATTCATTGCCGTTACCATGTTTGTTGGTTTATTTATTGCAGGGTTTATCTATATTATAAAAAAGGGAGCTTTAAACTGGGAGGATTGATACAATTAGCTAATTAGCTAATGACAATCCTCGAAAACTAAACAAATGCAAGCCTTTGAGGTTATAGAATTAGCACATTAACAAATTATCACATTATCAAATTAAAACTATGCGTCCTGTACAATATAACACTAAACTAAAAATGGTAGAAGCCCCGGAGGCAATGATGGGGGATGGGTTTATGGCTACTTCATTTGAAAAAGTGGTTGGCCTGGCCCGTAAAAATTCTATCTGGCCATTACCATTCGCTACTTCCTGTTGTGGTATTGAATTTATGGCAACTATGGCAAGTCATTATGACCTGGCCAGGTTTGGTTCGGAAAGGGTTGGGTTTTCTCCCCGTCAATGTGATTTGCTGATGGTTATGGGTACCATTTCTAAAAAGATGGGCCCCGTATTAAAGCAGGTTTATTTGCAAATGGCGGAACCAAGATGGGTATTGTCTGTGGGTGCATGTGCCTGTAGCGGTGGAATATTTGATACCTATTCCGTATTGCAGGGTATCGACCAGGTAATACCGGTAGATGTATATGTACCTGGTTGCCCACCAAGGCCGGAAGCTATTTTGGATGGATTTTTAAAAATACAGGAATTGGTTGGGCAGGAAAGTTTGAGAAGAAGAAACGGAGATAAATACAAAGAGTTGATGGCGAGTTATGGAATACAATAAATATGAAGCGAAATAAGTTAAAGAAAAATGGCCTTAAATAACGAGTTAATACAACAGCGGCTTACAGAAAAATTTGGAAATCAGCTCACTGATTGGCAGGAACCTTATGGTATGCTTACTTTTACTGGACCAAAGGATTTGAATCTTAAAGTATTGCAGTTTTTGTTTGATGAACCTGAATTAGGTTTCCGCTTTTTAACGGATTTGCAGGCTGTACATTATCCCGATAGAATAGGGGAGGAATTGGCAGTAGTGTACCATTTGCATAATTTGGTTAATAATATCCGAATCCGGTTTAAAGTATTTACAGATATTAATACCCCTGATGTGTACAGTGCAACATCGTTGTATCAATCAGCTAATTTCATGGAAAGAGAGACATACGATTTTTTCGGAGTTATTTTTACCGGGCATCCAAACCTGATTAGAATATTAAATGTGGATGAAATGGATTATTTTCCAATGCGGAAAGAATTTCCCCTGGAAGATCAAACAAGGACAGACAAAGATGATGAGATGTTTGGAAGATAAGGTTTTTCATTCATTTGAAACAAGAGTTGGGCTGCTTATAGTTATGCTCATAATCAGTGGGGGTTTCAATGTATTTGATACCAGAACATAGACAAGGGTTAAAGATGATTAAAAAATATTAAAGGAAAATAATGAGTGATCATATTCTTTTACCGGAAGGAAGTATAGAAAAACAAACAACCACGCTTAACCTCGGGCCTACACATCCTGCTACACACGGGGTTTTTCAGAACATTCTCGAACTGGATGGAGAACGCATTATGAAAGCGACATCCACGGTGGGTTATATTCACCGTGCATTTGAAAAGCTGGCAGAAAGAAGGCCGCTTTACCAGATTACTCCTCTTACAGACCGGTTAAACTACTGCTCATCACCCATCAATAATATGGGCTGGCATATTACCTGCGAAAAATTGTTCGGTATCCAATTGCCCAAAAGGGTTGATTATCTCCGGATCATTATTATGGAACTGTCAAGAATTTCTGACCACCTTATCTGTAATTCGATAGTTGGGGTTGATAGCGGCGCCTATTCCGGTTTTCTTTACCTGATGCAATTCAGGGAATTGATCTACGAAATATATGAAGAAGTGTGTGGCTCCAGGCTCACTACCAATATTGGGCGCATTGGCGGCTTTGAAAGGAATTTCACCAACACTGCCTTCGAAAAACTGGAGCAATTTTTAGCTACCTATCCGAAACAATTAAAAGAATTTGAATCCCTGTTTTCACGCAACCGGATTTTTATGGAACGCACCATTGGCTGCGGTGCTATTTCGGCGGAAAGGGCATTGAACTACGGATTTACAGGGCCTAATTTAAGAGCCGCCGGGGTTGATTACGATGTACGGGTGCATACACCATATAGTTCTTACCAGGATTTGGATTTCATCATTCCGGTGGGTAAAACCGGTGATTGCTATGATCGTTTTTTAGTTCGACAGGAAGAAATGTGGCAAAGTCTGAGTATGATTGAGCAGGCGTATAAAAAAGTGCAGGAATTTAAAGGTGCTGATGCGGAAGTATTTCATGCCGATACTCCAGCATATTATTTGCCGGAAAAAAAGGATGTGTACACCAAAATGGAAGCCCTAATTTATCACTTCAAAATCATAATGGGCGAAACTGATATTCCGGCCGGTGAAGTGTATAGCTCTGTGGAAGGAGGAAATGGAGAGTTAGGTTTTTACCTGATCAGTGATGGCGGAAGAACACCTTACCGTTTACACTTCCGCAGGCCCTGCTTTATTTATTACCAGGCATTTCCCGAATTGGTACAGGGCGGTATGTTAAGCGATGCAGTGATAACTATGAGTAGTTTGAATTTGATTGCAGGGGAGTTGGATGCGTAGAATTTTTTTAGAGGGAAAAAAATTACTTTAATAATGCAAAAAAATAGAAATATTAAAATCGCTGTAAATTTTGTTTCCTATGCAGAAGCAGAGGAAAAAGAAAATTTGTATTATGCAAAAATGAGTGCGGAAGATTTATTAGAAGAATGCTTTGATTTACGAAAGCTGAATTATTTTAACGGGAAGGAGAATAATTTGCCAAGGATTGAAAAGGTGGGGGTAATAGTTAATCGAAAGGATTATGAAAAGCAAAATGCCTGAATTTCAAAAGGATTTTGAAGATTTTATTGCGCTTTGTAATAACTATGAGTTGGAGTATCTGGTAATTGGAGGTTTTGCAGTTAGTGTACATGGCTATCCCAGAACTACAAAAGAACTGGACGTTTGCATCAATAAGACGGAGGCGAATGCTAAGAAACTGTTAGCAATATAAAAGGACTTTGGTTTCGGTTCTCTTAATTTTAAAATGGAGGATTTTTTACAAAAGGATATGATAACTCAATTGGGTTATCCGCCTATCCGGATTGATATTCTAAATGACCTGAACGGTATTGATTTTAATGTTGCTTTTCAAAACAAAAGAATTGTGAAAATGAATGGGGTTCTTACAAATTTTATTGGGTACAATGAACTACTCATCAACAATGAAAAGGCTGGCAGAGACCAGGATTTATTGGATATTAAAAAATTGAAGGAACGCAATAAATTAAAATAGGATGACATTTTCAACAGATAAATTAAATAAGGTGGCGGAAATTATCAGCCGTTATCCGGCAGGCAAACAAAAAAGCGCCTTGCTACCCATTTTACACCTCGCCCAGGATGAGTTTGGTGGTTGGTTAGATACGCCGGTAATGGATTACGTAGCAACTTTGTTACAAATTGAACCCATCGAAGTGTACGAAGTGGCTAGCTTTTACAGCATGTATAACCTAAAGCCCGTTGGTAAATATTTATTTGAAGTATGTCAAACAGGTCCTTGTATGCTGAACGGCAGTGATGACATTATCAGCTATATAAAACAGCAATTAAATATTGGTGTGGGCGAAACTACAACAGATGGTTTATTTACTTTGAAAACGGTGGAATGTCTCGGAGCTTGCGGCTATGCACCAATGATGCAATTGGGAAAAATATACCGGGAGCATTTAACTAAAGAAAAAGTAGATGCCATTGTAGAAGAGTGCCGAAATAATGCAGCGAAAAATAATTAAGATTAATGAACAACTTTATACCATATTTAAAAAATGCAACTGCCCTTGCCCATTGTAAGTTGCTGATAGAATTTGAAGATAGCACTAAGGATATAATTGATTTGTTGCCCTGGAAGGGTAAAGGTGTATTTGACTACTGGAACAAAGAAGCAAACTTTAAATCTTTTAAAATAACAGATAACAAAAAACTGGAATGGACAGCCGAAATTGACATGGATCCTGATTCACTTTATTTAAGATTGATTGATAAAACCTTTGAGGAGTATGCCAGTGATAAGCAGCTTTTACGGTATTCTCATTAAAATGTATTTTGGAGATCATATACCTCCTCATTTTTTTGCAGACTATGGAGAGTTTTCTGCTCAGATAAGAATAACGGATTTTGGTATTGAAGCAGTTTATTTACCACCTAAAGCTATGGCACTAGTAGTAGAATGGGTAAGCATACATCAAACCGGGTTGATGACAAATTGGGGAAATTTAAGTCTAAATGGTAATGGTTACTCAATTAAGATTGAACCTTTAAAATAAAATGGGAATAACCAATGCCATATTAAAAGTAAAAGAGCACCGCAAATCAGAAAAAGTTGCTGAGGTGAATTTCCTGATCGATAGCGGCGCAGTATATAGTTTGGTACCCGGTAAAATTTTAGATGAATTGGATATTGAGCCATATAAAGAAATGACTTTTTCGTTAGCAGATGGTACTACGTTAAAGAGAAGAGTATGCAGTGCCTATTTTGAATTTGAAGGAGAAGGCGGTCCGGCTCCGGTTGTTTATGGGGAAGAAGGAGATGAACCTCTTTTAGGTGCAACCACTTTGGAATCTTTAGGGTTGGTATTAAACCCATTTACCAGAACACTTCATCCAATGCGGATGTTGATGACCAAATTAAAATTGAAAAAGAAGCAATAACAGGACATGAAACTCATACCTTACATTCACTATCCAGGTAATGCAGAAGAAGCATTGAACTTCTATGTATCCGCGTTGAACGAAAGCATTCAACAGTTAGGCCGCTATGGGGATAGCCCGATAGATTCCGATGAAGACTGGCAACAAAAAGTAATGCATGCCCGCCTGGTATTTGACGATAACATGATCATGATTTCAGACTCTTTTAAGGGGCAGCCCGTTTCTACCGAAGGAAATGTGCAGTTAAATGTAGCTATGGAGGATGAGGATAAACTTGAAATGGTTTTTAATAAAATGGCGGAAGGTGGCACCATTACCATGGGGTTGCAGGATACATTCCGGGGTGCCCGGTTTGGGATGTTAAAGGATAAGTTTGGAATAAGCTGGATGTTTAATTATGAACTAAAAAAATAGTGAAACTTTCAGTTACCATATTTTTTTCACTCGTGCTGGCATGTTGTTGTGCACAGACAGATGTTGACAAATTAACAGTAACATTAAAGGGATTTCACCAGACATTGGTTAAAAGAAATATAGTTTCCATCAACCAGCAAACAGACAAGGCATTGAGTTACGGACATAGCAACGGCTGGGTAGAAACTAAAACCGATATGCTTAAAAACCTGGAGAGAGGATATTTAATTTATCATGACATTAAAGAGGATAGTTTGTTGGTGATTGTGAACGGTAATGTTGCGAACGCAAGATTTACTGCTGATATATCTGCCACTTTAAACGGGAAAAGCAGTTCTTTTCATTTAAAAGTGCTGGAAGTTTGGGTAAAAAAAGGGAACCGTTGGTTATTATTTGCCAGGCAGGCGGTAAAAGGTTAAAGTTTCGATTAAAAATAATTGTCGTAACAATATAAAATAAAAATTCGCCCCGCGTGAATTAGCTATGAGTAAAAAATTATTATTAGACAAGGCAAATGTTCCCGGAATCCGAAGTTACGAAGTATATCGCCGTGAAGGAGGCTATCGAAGCGTGGAAAAAGCGTTGAAACTAACTCCGGCAGAAATTGTGGAAGAAGTAAAGAGAAGTGGCTTACGTGGCCGTGGAGGTGCTGGTTTTCCTACAGGGATGAAATGGAGTTTCCTGGCTAAGCCGGAAGGCGTGGCCCGTTACCTGGTTTGTAATGCGGATGAAAGCGAACCCGGAACTTTCAAAGACAGGTATTTAATGGAATTTATTCCGCACCTGTTGATTGAAGGAATGATCGTTTCCTCTTTTGCCCTCGGTAGCAAAGTAAGTTACATCTACATTCGTGGTGAGTACGCCTGGATTACTGATATTTTGGAAGCCGCCATTGCAGAAGCAAAACAAAATGGCTGGCTGGGTAAAAATATACTGGGTACCGGGTTTGATTGCGAAATATATGTACAACGTGGAGCAGGCGCCTACATCTGTGGTGAAGAAACCGCTTTGATAGAAAGCCTGGAAGGTAAAAGAGGTAATCCAAGGATTAAACCACCCTTTCCCGCCGTAAAAGGCTTATGGGATTGTCCAACCGTTGTCAACAATGTAGAAACGCTGGCCGCGGTTGTACCCATTATTAATGATGGAGGTGATGCCTATGCAAAAATTGGGGTTGGTAAAAGCACTGGTACAAAACTGATTTCTGCTTGTGGCAATATCAATCAACCGGGCATCTACGAAATAGATATGACCATCTCTGTAGAAGATTTTATTTATAGTGATGAATATTGTGGAGGTATTCCCAATGGTAAAAAATTGAAAGCATGTATCCCGGGTGGATCATCCGTCCCAATTTTACCCGCCAATTTATTATTGAACACAGCAAAGGGTGAAAAGCGCCTCATGAACTACGAAAGCCTTGCTGATGGAGGTTTTGCAACCGGGAGTATGATGGGTAGTGGTGGTTTTATAGTGTTGGATGAGGATCAATGCGTGGTAAGAAATACCATGACACTGGCAAGATTTTACCACCATGAGAGTTGCGGGCAATGCAGCCCCTGCCGCGAAGGAACCGGTTGGATGGAAAGAATATTAAAAAAGATTGAGAATGGGAAGGGCGAAATGAAGGATATAGATTTACTATGGGATATTCAACGGAAGATAGAAGGAAATACAATTTGTCCTTTGGGGGATGCAGCGGCCTGGCCGGTTGCAGCAGCCATCAGGCATTTCAGGGATGAGTTTGAATGGCATGTACTCAACCCCGATGAATGTTTGAAAAGAAATTATGGGCTGATGCATTATGCAGATCCGATACATGTACCGGTTATGGCTTAGCCCGTGGTCCCCAAAAAGGGAATTAGCAAGGTTCGTATAAATTGAAAAGTAAGAATGAATTTTATAGAGAACATAGAAATTAAAAACTTTAAATCAATACGCCATCAAAAAATTGAAGGGTGTAAGCGGATTAATGTTTTTATTGGTTATCCGAATGTAGGTAAGAGTAATATTTTGGAAGCGATAGGGTTGTTAACTTTTATCAGGCAAAAAAGACCTATTGGTTTAAAGGGTTTAGTGAGGTTTGAAAAATTAACTCAATTATTTAATTACTATAATATTCATAGCGCATCTACTATAGAATTTAACAAAAAATATACTCTCAATATAAAATACGAAGATGAAAAAGGTTTAGAGTTCAGGTTAATTGATAATGAAGGGACTGATTTTCTTTATAATTCGGGTAGATTAGGATTACGGGTTGGTATTCAACAAATACATTCGAGTTCGACTGACGGTATTGATGATTTTTCCGGAAGATTGAAAAACTTGCAGACTTTAGAAGTAAAGCCATATAAATTTTCAGAAATAAAATCATACAAAGAAGCAATTTCTGCATTGGAATTAGATATTCCCTTCGGCAGAAACATGTTTGAAGTAATTATAAACAACTCTGAATTAAAGAAAGAATTTATTGATTTATTAGAATCGACTGAGTTTCAGTTATTATTTAATATTTCAGAAAATGATATTCAAGTGTACAGAGAAATCGAAAAGGGAAGTATCAATACTTTACCTGTTTCATTGATTGCAGATACATTAATAAGGCTTATGTTTTTTAAAACAGCTATTCATTCAAATAAAGATTCTGTTTTACTTTTTGAAGAACCAGAATCACACATGTTTCCTCCATATATTGCCAAGTTTACTTCCGATATTATTTTTGACAAAAATGATAATCAGTATTTTATTGCAACTCATAGCCCGTTTGTTTTAAATGACTTTATGGAGGATATGGATAAGAACGATTTGAGTATTTATGTTGTAGGCTTGAAAAATGGAGAAACCGTAGTAAGAAAATTAGATGAAGATGAAATTTCAGACATTTACCAATATGGAATTGATTTGTTTTTTAACCTCGAAAGCTATTTGAAAGATGGATTTTTCAATAATGCCTGAATGTTTTGCTGATACATTGATGATTGAAACATTTGTTCCGCCATTAATAAGATACAATCACAAACACAGTTGCTCACAGGTTGAAAATGAAATGATGAGAGGGAAATTGAAAGATAGGTTTGCAGTTGGAATTATAGACAAGGATAAACATTGTATTAAGTATTTAAATGAATTTGTTCAAAAGGATAAAGTAGATGGTTCATTAATTCTATGGAGGCATAAGGCGGAAAATAAACATCATTATATTATTTAGATACAACCTGCCCTTGAGAAATGGATTTTGAACATATGTGAAGAAGAAAATATTAATATGCAAGGCATACCTACTAATTTGGATGAATTAAAACAACTCACCAAAAAACAATCAAGCCTTGAAAGCAAATTATTAAAAAACTTATTTGCCCTGATGAATGAAAGAAATGAAAATATAAGTGTAAGAAAATTAAAAGGGTGGATTAAGTTGTTAAAGGAAAAAAATTATCAAGTTGATATAAACGAATTAAAAAATGCCTGAAGAAGTAAAAGCACCGCCTTCCACCTTTAATGTAACCATCGATAACATCACCATTGATGTACCCGTTGGAACCACTGTATTAAATGCAGCCCGTAAAATTGGAGGCGATGTGGCGCCGCCTGCAATGTGCTACTACAGCAAGTTACAGGGCAGTGGTGGCAAGTGCCGTACCTGCCTGGTAGAGGTAGCAGCAGGTTCTACAGTCGATCCAAGGCCAATGCCAAAACTGGTAGCATCCTGCCGTACAACGGTAATGGACGGCATGATTGTTAAAAATATCACCAGCGAAAAAGTGAAGGATGCAAGGGCAGGAGTAGTGGAATTTTTATTATTGAATCATCCGTTGGATTGCCCGATTTGTGACCAGGCCGGTGAATGCCACCTGCAGGACCTGGGATATGAACATGGAAAGGAAGGCACCCGGTATGAATTTCCCCGCAGAACATTTGAAAAGGAAGACATTGGCCCATACATCCAGTTGCACATGACCCGCTGTATTCTTTGTTACCGATGCACTTATGTGGCCGATCAATTAACGGATAAAAGAGTTCACGGTATTTTGGATCGTGGTGAACATGCTGAAATTTCCACTTATATTTCTAAAGCGGTTGACAACGATTTTAGTGGCAACATGATTGATGTCTGTCCGGTTGGCGCTTTAACCGATAAAACCTTTCGGTTTAAAAACAGGGTTTGGTTCACCAAACCAGTTGATGCACACCGCAATTGCGAAATACCGGGTTGCTGTGGAAAAACAACCCTCTGGTTAAGGGGCGATGAAGTATATCGCGTAACCGCAAGGAAAGACCAATGGGGCGAAGTACAAAGTTTTGATGGCAAGCCAGGCTGGATATGCAATACCTGTCGCTTTGATAAAAAGAAAACAAGTGATTGGGTTGTTGAG
>JBBQTL010000054.1:0-25451 GCA_038213285.1 Chitinophagales bacterium | reverse complement strand
CTATCAAAGGTAAAGGAAGCAGCGACTGGGGTTACAGTTGGATTCCCATCGCAGGCCCCATCATCGGTAGCCTGTTGGCCGCACTTTGTTTTCATTTAATTCAGTAGCAGTTTAGCCGGTAATACGAATATTCTGCACGTCCGATAGCTATCGGATTACACGAATTACAGATCAAATCTTTTTAAATTGCTTTATCTCATTTATGCTGGAAACATGGATGGGTTAATTCCCGCCTTTCCTGGTGAGTCACCCCCAAAGGTTGACTCACCAGGAAAGGCAATTTTGTGGAGCAATTATATTTTTACGCAGCCAGTTAGTCGTCAATTTTTATTTCACCATTCTTGTACAAATTAATTGCCTGTTGCAGAATATTTTCAATTGTCTTTAATGGTAAGGCCTCGTTTGGATCAAACAACATAATTTTCATTCTTGATCGTTTTTCCATGATTAAGCCGGGATGGTTAACCCGCTTCCCTTCTACAATGCCGATATAAGGCTGTTTGTATTTACTGTGAACCCACAAATAACAAAACATTTTTCCCATGTAACAAAAAAATGGCATTCCGTATTTCAGGGTAGGTGTAATGGCAGTATCCTGCGATATTAAATCTGACTCAACGCAAGTAAACAACCTTCTATCGGTTCCTCCTGTTTCAAATAAAAATTATCTACTTCTTTCATTGTTGTTTTCAAAACAAGTTTTAATGTTGCAATCAAAGCACCTGTTTCGCCTTCTATTAAAATTACAGGCAGAAAACAACCACCTCGTTTAAAATGATAACATTCCCCAAAAAATCTATTGCCCGGTTTAGCTCGGATTATCTTTTCGGAATACTAAAATAAAAGGTGCTGCCATTGCCGGGGGTGGATTCCACCCAAATTTTTCCACCGTGTTTTTCAACAATTTTTTTACAGATTGAAAGCCCAATGCCTGTTCCTGAAAACTCTGTTTTACTATGCAGGCGTTGAAAAATGATAAATATTTTATCGGCGTATTTCGGATCAATTCCAATTCCGTTATCCTGTATGGAAAATACCCAGGCCGCATCCACCACCCTGGCCCCTATTTTAATTAGGGGTTTTCTTTCGCTGTGGTACTTCAATGCATTGCTGATAAGGTTCTGCATCAACTGGAACATTTGTATTTTACTGGTATTGTGCAACACAGGAAGCCCCTCCACTTCCACCGCCGCATGTTGTTCACGGATACTGTTGTGTAATACCATCAGCACTTCCTGCATTACTTCATTCATGTTGGTGTCTGTAGCAATATCTGTATTGGTTCCCGTTCTTGAATATTCCAGCAAATCGTTGATCAGTTGTTTCATCCGGTCTGAACCATCTACCGCAAAATGAATATATTTTTGCGCAGTTTCGTCTAATTCGTCTTTATACTTCTGCTCCAGCAATTTCAGGAAACTGCTAACCATTCTTAAAGGTTCCTGCAAATCATGCGAAACAATGTAGGCGAAGCGTTCCAGTTCAGCAAAGGAAGTCTTCAGCTCTGTGGCTTTTTGCTCCAATTGCTCGTTGGATATCTTTAATTCTCTTTCAATTTTTTTCCTGTCCGTTACATCAAAGCCCATTCCTACCAGGGCTGGCGCCCCTTCATATTCTGTAGCAACAGAATTGTAATAAAATGGAATCTTTTGACCAGATTTTGTTAACAACAGAAATTCTATGCCCGGCCTTCTGTTGGCAAATACGTCTTTACTCCGTTGCGCTACCGCTGGCTTGTCATCTACATCATAAAAGTCAAGCGGATGCATTTGTCTTATTTCAGCAGCCGTGTATCCGGTAACCGTTTCAAAATTTTTGTTCCAACGCAAAAACTTTCCATCAATGTCATACAAATAAAATATGCCTGGTAAACTATTGATGATGGAATCCGATAATTCCTTTTCGTTCATGATCCGCTTCTCTATCTCCAGCTTTTCAGTTACATCCCGGAAATTTTTAACAATTCCGTTAATAGAAGGAATGTGCAGCATATTGGTAATCGTATCTTCCAGCCAGTGCCAGGTGCCATATTTATGAAGCACCCTGGAAATTGCTCCCTTTATTGGAATTCCGGGGTTTCTCATTACTTGAGCAAATAATTTTTTAGCCGCATCCACATCATCCGGGTGAATTAATTCAAATACATTCAAATGCATGCTTTCTGTTTCGGTGTATCCCAAAATCCTTTCTACCGAGGGCGAAATATATAAAGGGATTCCGGTTTCTGACAGGATAGCCACGCCATCGGAAGCCTGTTCCACCAAACTACGAAACTTTTGTTCGCTTTCTTTAATCTGCCGATCTGCTTTTACTTTATCAGAAAAATCCAACCCAAATCCCATCAGGCAGGTTTCTCCCTCATACTCAATCTTCATCCCCGAAAAATAATAAGGAATCTTTTGTTTATTTTTCAATAAAAAATTTGCTTCCAGATTGTCTTCACCCGATAAAAAGACATTCCTGATCTTTTTGTCCAGTAGTTTCTTTTCTTCATCATCAAATAAATCAAGAGGATGCAGATTGTTTATTTCTTCACCGCTATACCCGGTAACTATTTCAAAGTTTTTATTCCATCTTAAAAATTTTCCTGCTTTATTGTAGAGATAAAACACAGCCGGCAAACTATTGATTATAGAATCCGACAGCCCCTTCTCTTTTAATATCTGCTCCCTGTCTTCAATGCGTTCTGTTACATCCTGCATGGCACCCAATACCCTGGCCGGTGCGCCATTATCATCGTAACTGATATATGCCCGGTCAAAAAAATGTTTATAGGTTCCATCAACCGACCGGAACCGGAATTCTTCAGATATGAAAACTGCATGACTTTCAATTGCATTTTTCATATTATCCTTGATTCTTTCCAAATCATCCGGGTGCACCCGTGATTCAAATATTTCAAAATTGATATGATGCTTTCCGGGTGTAAAACCATATAAATTATATAAGTTTTGATTGCCTACTGTTTGATTGGTAGTAAAACTGTGGTCCCAGATTGCATCATTGGTAGCCCTGGCAATCAATTCAAATCTTTCATTCGAATTTCTGAGTTCCGCCTCCCCTTTTTTTCTTTCGGTTATATCCCGTGCAAATCCAATCAGGGTATTACCAATGGCCATTTTTGAATTAATATCCACATACAGGATGGTGCCATCCTTTTTTAGCATTCTTCGTTCATACAACAATGTTTTTCCCTGTATTAAATCCTGTATGCGCAATGGCAGGCTCAGGATATCTTCTTCGGGCAAAAAATTATTGATATGCCTGCCCAGCATTTCCCCGGAAGTATAGCCGCCCATTGTACAAATGCTCCTGTTAACTTCCAAAATAATACCGTCCACATTTGATATAATAATTCCATCTGAGGCCTGCTCAATAAGCGACCGGTATTTCATTTCATTGTTCGCTAAAGAAAGTTCTGTATTTTTCTTTTCGGTAATATCGATAACGGAAATGAGCCAGTGTGTTTGATTATTGAGTTCCAGTGGCACAATGGACAGCAGCAGATAGATTACGCCCCCGGAATTGGTTTCAATCTGCGTTTCAAAATTCAGCAAACGCCCTTTTTCTTCCAATATATTCCGGATAGTATTCCTAACCACCTCACGCTTTTGAATGGATACTTTGTTTAATAGTTTAGTATCACTTGTGTTTTTACCAATAATATTTTCACGGGTCGTTTCCAGCATCGCCGCATAGCGCTCATTGGCATCCACCACCTTTTCATCCATATCATATATCGCAAAAGATAGGAGGCTGGATTGAAAAGCTTTGGAAAATTTTTCTTCACTTTCCTTCAGAGCTCTTTCTGTGTTGATTCTGTTGGTAACGTTTCGTACAAATGCAAGCAATTTGCCACCAGGCAATAAATTTGAGTTTATTTCAATATCAATGATTGCCCCCTCCTTAGTACACATTTTCCGTTGAAAATTGGCGCTTTTTCCGGCCTTCAATTCATCAGCCCTCGACTGGTCAATAATCACCTTTTTTTCAAGCAGCAAATCTTTGAGGTTTAACCGGGCAAATTCTTCGTACGTGTAGCCGGCTATATTATGCGCAGCCTTATTGAAGTGATGGATGGTGCCATCAAAACTATAAACAATAATACCATCTGAAGCCTGTTCAATCAGGTTCCGGTATTTTTCCTCGCTCTCCTGCAATTCCGCCGTTCGCTTTTGAACGAGCCGGTTCAATGTTTCTGGTCTTTTGGCCACCACAAAAACAAATATGCCTCCCATCACAGCAATTAAAAACCCTAAAATGCTGAGCCAGAAAATATTGATAGCTCCCCTGTTATCAACTGGTATTGCACTAAGCTTCCACTCCTGGTTATGTACGTTTACAGAAACATACTGGTCGCTTACCTGCTTATTAGGATGGGTAATAAAAAATTCTTCCTGCCCGGTATCAGGATTAATTTTCGACAATTGATAATAATAGCCCGTTTTGCCTGTGGTATCAATTCCCGCAGCTTTTAATAAGGTAGGCAATTTTATAATTACTGCGCTAAAGCCCCAAAACTCACCATTTCTGAATATAGGGATACGGCCTGCAACCCCCATCCCTCCCTGCTTTAAGGCAAAGGGACCCGCATAAAAAACCTCCTTTCTTTGAATCGCTTTAAACGCTTCCTTATTCCTTGCAGAATCTATTAATAAATTGTACCCTATTACATACTCATTTCCTTTTAAGGGGTACACATACCTGATTACACCACCTGGCATTAATTGCAATACATCTATTTGGGAATTGGCAGCGAATATTTGTGCGGCTACGGAATCAAAATCTTTTATTACTCCATCTTTTTGAATAAAAAAAGACAGGGTACCCGCTGCAGAAATACCTTTTATCAGTGACTCCTGCAATCTTTCCTTTGCTGAAGATACAAAATTTAATGTCTCTTTTTTATTTGCTTCCTTATTGATTAACAACCGCTGAAAAACCAGCATTCCGATTAAACCGGAGAGTATCACGAAAGTTATTATCCCCAGTAGGTGGGGTTTGTATTGCCGGGTAAATGATTTAGCTGAACCTGGGAAATTGTTAAACTGATCATTTCCCTCCGGTGTAGTATCTGCTGGCATTTTGTTAAAATGGTATTCGGACTTTGACTGATTGTAAATTGTGAATTTAAATGTAGAATAAAATACTGATAAATTACAAGTGTAAATGCAATGACGGACATTTTGAACGTTTAAAAGACCAATTATATATTTTTTGTAGTGCAATCACTATAAGAAACTGGTTTTAAAAGCAGGCAAAGATAAATTTGGCGGGATAGAAGGAGGTCGGTTACCATTGCAGCATAAAGTTAAACATACGGATACAAGTAGTTGAGTGTTCAACTTTATCCAATTAAATTAAATAATGCTATGCTGTTTTGTATTCCCCCGGCAGGAATTATTCAGGCGCTTTAATGTCGTGGAGATGTAATTTCAACGCGTTTTTTAACTGATTAAATTCAACACTGGATGATTGCACCAGTTCAGTAAGCTGGCTGCTTGTAATGCCTGTTTTCGATAATTTTTCTATGTTTCCCAACATACCAAATAATGAATTAGCCTGTAACATTCCCGTACTGCTTTTCAATTTATGTGCGGTTTTACAAACGGTATCAAGGTCGCCGTCTTTAAAAGCATGCTCCATTATTGCGAGGTCAACAGGTGTGTCCAGCAGAAATATTTCTATTATCTGGATAATGAAATTTTCATCATCCATCTGTTCAAGTAATGCAAGGTCAAATAATCTCTCTTCAGTTATTGTCATGTTTGCTTTTTTTGTTAATAATAATTGGCTATCCGAAATAAGATACTCTTCAATCATTGGAAAACAACATATACTTCACGCCCCTGTCCCATCGAAAATAACGACAAGCGGAAATGATTGTTATGTTATCACACCTGAATGATATAACTCAATAATGATAAAATTATTGCAATAAAAAAAGTAGACATTTTCCTACAATTAATTAATCCTAATGTTTACAAAAAAAGGTGTGCAAATGGTTCATTTTTGTAATTAATCCAATGAATAAAAAATTCTTCCTGCAAACCAAATTATCCAACAGTACTATTTTCTTAAATAGAAAAACTGGTTCTATTATACCAGGTACAGATTAATGTCAGAATATAGTAAAAATCATCTATGGAACCGCTAGAAAACAGTATTTCAATTCTCATTATTGAAGACAATCCCGGCGACCAGGTATTGCTGGAATCGCACCTCGAAAACACGCACTTATCCATTGAAAAAATCACCGTTGCAGAAACTATTGCAGAGGGAATCAACTATTTAAGAAAAGAACCTTTTTCGTTAATATTCCTCGATTTTTTTTTACCCGACAGCAATGGCCTGGAATCTTATACTGAACTGACCAAAATAAATCCAAAAATTCCAGTCATCATATTATCCGGCTTATCGGATACGGAACTTTCATTAAAGGCAATTTCACTGGGTGCGCAGGATTTTTTGATAAAGGGGGAATACTCCCGCCATAGCCTTGAAAAAGCAGTAAGGTATAGTATTGAAAGAAAAAAGAACATCGAATTATTAAAGGAAAACAATGAGCGGTACGACATCATATCAAAGGCCACCAATGATATTATATGGGATTGGGACCTGGTGAATGATAAAGTAAAATGGATAGGACAAGGCTTGAAAAATTACCTGTCTCAAAATACTGAATTTGAAGAAATCCCTTATGATTTTTGGAGAAATGGGTTGCATCCCGAAGAAAGAAAAAAAATAGTGGATGGCCTCTACCACGCAATTGCCTCGGGAGAAATTTCCTGGGACAGCGATTATCGCTTTTTACGTGCAGATGGCGACTATGCACACATCAATTCAAGGGCGTATGTAATTAAAAATGAAGATCAGAAAGCTATTAGGATGATTGGCTCGATGCAGGATATTACAGACAGGAAGAATGCGGAACTGGAAATGCAGAAGGCAAGAATTGAAGCGGAATCGGCGAGAAAAACACAGGAACAGTTTCTCGCTAATATGAGCCATGAAATAAGAACACCCATGAATGGTGTAATTGGTATGACTCAATTGCTGGCGGGTACCGGGTTGAATAAAGATCAGCAGGAGTATGTAGCAACCATCAATGAATCAGCCAACAATTTAATGGTGATCATCAATGACATATTGGATCTTACTAAAATTGTAGCGGGCAAAATTACCCTTGCAAAAACTAACTATGTATTACGCGACCTGGTAAGCAATTGCATTAAGATCAACCAGTTTAGGGCAGATGAAAAAAGAATAAAATTAACCAGCAACATTGATGAAAAAATACCCGCCGTGTTAACAGGCGACCCGGTAAGGTTAAACCAGGTGCTGATTAACCTGGTGGGTAATGCGATTAAGTTTACAGAAGAAGGTGTAGTAAATGTAAATGTAAAACTGCTCGAGGAAAACGAGTTGGCTGTTAAATTGGAATTCGCTATTTCAGACACCGGTATTGGAATAGCCGAAGATAAGGTGGAATCGGTATTTGAGCGATTTATACAGGTATGTGGTGAAAGCACCCGTAAATACGGTGGAACAGGACTGGGCCTTACTATCACTAAACAATTAATCGAACTGCAAGGTGGAACCATACATGTAAAAAGCGCAGTTGGAAAAGGAAGTGTATTTACATTTCAACTTACTATTAAAAAGGGGAAATCCGAAAAACGGGAAGTACAACCTACACCGACAGAACAATCATACTTACTAACCGGTGTAACTGTATTGTTGGCGGAAGATAATGTCATTAATCAAAAAGTGGCCGCTAAAATATTAAGTAAAATCGGTGCATTGGTAGATGTGGCCAAACATGGAAGAGAAGCAATTGAGTTATTAAAAATCAAACAGTACGATATTATCCTGATGGATATTCAGATGCCCGAAATGGATGGCTATGAAGCAACGAAAATTATAAGGGACCAAATGGGTGCAGCAACCGGTAGTATCCCCATCATTGCTATGACCGCCTCGGCTTTAATAACGGACAGGGAAAAATGCATCATGGCGGGCATGAATGACTTTATTGCAAAACCTTTCCAGGCAAAAGAATTGTATGAAAAGATTGCAGCCCAGCTTCCAGTTGGTGTCCGACCCCCGTGTAAAACCATGGCGGTAGAATCAATGCTGGCTTAAAGTTAAACTCCTGCGGGAACAACATTTATAAATCTTAGGTAACCACATTCATTTGGTTAAACCAGCGCCCTCTCAATTTTTAAAACCAGCCGTATATGGCTAAAGCCTGCCCGAAGCACTCCTGATATGATAAGCTTTTGGTTGTACAAAAGCCCTGATGCCCTGGTAAGATAACGTGGCACCAAAACCGGATTGTTTTCGTCCCGACCAGGGTAAACCGGCACTTACCCGATCACAACAATTCCAGTACACGCTGCCAGTATTCATTTCAGTCAGCACAGCTTCAGCACGTTCAAAACTCTTCGAATACACCGCCGCCGTAAGACCGTATGGAGTATCCTGCATTAACCGTATTGCTTCCACATCATCCTTCACTTTTTGTATGCCCACCACCGGGCCGAAAGATTCATCCGTCATCAGATTCATAGAATGGGTAACATTCACCAGCACAGTGGGTTCAAAATAATAGCCCTTACCAGCAGGAATCTTTCCGCCATTCAATACAGTTGCGCCAAGGTTGACCGCATCTTTCACCTGGCTTAATAAAAATGCAGGTTGCTCCTTCCTGCTCAACGGGCCAATATCCGTTTTCTTATCCAAGGGGTCACCCATCACCAGTTTACCGCATTGCTCCGCATAAGCGGAAACAAATGCATCGTACACATTTTCATGCACATAAATTCTTTCTACGGCACAACAGCTTTGCCCATTGTTGTACACCACACCTTCCAATGCATCCCCAGCCGCCTTTTCAATATTTTCAATGTCATCCATTATATACATGGGGTCTTTACCCCCGAGTTCTAACTGGCAGGGCACCATTTTTCCGGCAACCTTTTCTGCTATGTATTTGCCCGTTTTATAACTGCCCGTAAAAAAATAACCGTTCAATGGTAATTGCAGTAACATTTCACCCACCGCTCCACCGCCCATGGCTATTTGAAAACAATCTGCAGGTACGCCTGCTTTCCACAAAATATCCTGTATATGCAGCCCCGTTAATGTGGCGTATTCAGATGGTTTATAGAACACCGCATTCCCACCAATGAGTGCAGGAATAAAAACGTTTACGCCTACCAGGTATGGATAATTCCACGCAGATATATTTGCTATTACACCCAACGGTTCGTACACAATTTTTTCCCTGGTAGCACCTTCAGTAGTGATCCATTCTTCCGCAAGGTATTTAGCGGCATTTTCTATAAAAAAATGAATACGCCCCCTTGCACCATTCAATTCATTGAAAGATTGTTGCAAAGGCTTCCCCATTTCACTGGTTAGCGTATGAGCCAGTTCATCCATGTGTTCCTCCAGCAGATCATAAAATTTTTGTATCACGGCTATCCTTTCTTCCACAGATTCCTTTGCCCATGCAGGTTGGCCGCTAACAAGCAATGCAAATTTTTCATTGATCGTTTGCTGGTTATCTTCCGCTATTTCTTTGATGATTGTTTCCGTTGCCGGGTTAATGATTTGCATGTTTTATTATTTTTTAATTGTCCTTCTTTTTCAATTATTATTATCATTGTTATCGATTCACAATTCACCGTCCGATAGCTATCGGATCACCATTCACCATTGACCATTCACGATCCACCATCCGATATCTATCGGATCACGTTTTTTTTTATCTCCTCTACAAACCGGTCCCTGATATTTTTGGTTAACGGTGATTGATCCAACTGCAATTTATACATCCTTTCAGGGTGCCACTGGATTGCAATGAAAAAAGGTTTCCCAGTTTTGTCGGCCCATTCCAGGCCTTCAATCATTCCATCATCGGAGGTACAGTTTACAATTAAACCCTTACCAATTCGGTCGATTGACTGGTGATGGGCGCTGTTGACTACCGAACGTTTTATGCCGGATATTTGATCCAATAAACTATTCGCTACAATGTTTATTCCATGCGCTTTATCATTGTGCTCATATTGATGGATGGCATTGGCGGTGATCCCATTATCCTGCTTTAAAGTACCTCCCAGGATACAGTTTACCAATTGCATCCCTCTGCAAACACCCAACAGCGGGAGGTTGTTTTGCTGGCTGATGCGATATACTTCCATTTCAAATTCGTCCCTTAGTTCATGGTATTTACCGGGGTTGTTGGGATAGTCAGTTTTATTGCTTTGGTAGTATTTTGGATGCATATCTATCCCGCCGGACAGCACGATACCATCCAGGTGAGCGACCGTTTCCATCACGGTACGTCCTGGTGATAAAGTAGTGATCGTCAGGGCATCATTTCCTTTTAACCATTTTACATAATTACTATGCTTCTCATCCGTGCCGGTGTAGGTTACCCCAATTTTAATTACCCGTTGCATCATTACAAAGCTGCTGTGTATAATTGTTTAAAATCATTTCTTGTTACCGGTTTCGGATTATTGGGGTGGCAAAAATCCGCCAACGCCAGGTCGGAAAGCGTTTCTATATGATTGGCTGTTACCCCGATATCGCTGAGCTTTACGGGCAGGCCTACCCGCTGATTCAATTCAAACAAATGATTTACCACCGCCTCACCGGTTGTAGCAGGCAATTCCATGGCAAGTGCCATTCTTTTAAATTCCGTTTCCATGCATGGTGCATTAAACCGCATGCCGTAAGGCAGGTTTACCGCATTGGCCAAACCGTGATGTGTATCGAGCAGGGAGGATAACGGGTGTGCCAGTGAATGTACCACACCAAGCCCTTTTTGAAACGCCACTGCCCCCATCAGCGAAGCGATCATCATCTTACTTCTTGATTCCAGGCCGGGCTTGTTTACGGCATTTTCAATGGTTTGGTTTATGAGGTAAATTCCCTCCAGCCCGATGCCACCCGCCAGCGGATGAAAATTTTTAGAGATAAAGGCTTCCATATTATGTGTCAACGCATCCATCCCGGTTGCAGCGGTGATAAACGGAGGCAATTCCATGGTAAGCAGGGGATCTGCAAAAACGATTTTCGCCATCAGTTTAGGAGCAAACAAAATCCTTTTCCGATGCGTATCATCTTCCGAAATAATGGCGCTTCTTCCTACTTCACTGCCAGTGCCGCTGGTGGTGGGTACTGTAATGAAGTAAGGCACTTCTTCTGTTACATACTGGTCACCTCCAATCAAATCATCATAATCAAACAGATCACGATGATGGTTAATGCGGAGTACGATGGCCCTTGCCACATCCATTGCAGCACCGCCACCAATGCCAATGATACAATCCCGATTTGTTTGATGATATGCTTCTCCTCCCTTCAGCACATCACTCTTCACCGGATTTTTATGTATATCCGAAAACACTTCTATCGAAATGGCTTTTGCTGAAAGGCTTTCTTTTATTGTTTTAAAAAAATCCAGTCCGCTCACCATCGGGTCGGTTACCAGCAAAGGTCTGTTTAATCCATTGGTCAATAAATGATCAGGCAGTTCCATTACAGCACCTGCACCGAATCGAATGGTAGTTGGGAAATTAAATTGCCTTACTATTTTAAAATCAGTCATTCATTTTACTTTTTAAGATGTTCGGGATTATGATTCATAATTATGCTATTGCGCAGGAATTTCAGTTCTTTTATTAAGATTGGATGGTAATACTTATAGTTGATTGCAGCTTGAATACTTTTAGAGGCGGAATACTATTATGTAGCTATTAAAATTTCTAATCCCTTCTTAATTTATTTTCTTATTTTTTTAGCTTCCTTCTGTAATCGCTTATCCTCAGATTTCACTTTTCTTTCAATTTTTTTGAGATCTTCCTCCGGTGGTAAATTTTCAGGTTGAATACCACTTTTAATTAACAATTTCCTTACGTCTTTATTGTTTTAAACATGTTCGCCCATGATAGTAAATTCGGTTTTTAGATCATCTTTACGAATATTTACATTGGTCAATTCGTTTGCAAAGTCTTTCGCTTTTATTATGATTGTTGGTAAAAAGTCTGCCAGGGGCCTGCTTTCAGGAATGCTAAGTCTTTCTTTCATGTTTGATGTTGTATTACCTTCAAATAAAGCCTGGTCGCCTTTACTTCTTATCCTGGCAAAACCCATGTGATCAATTCCCTTTTGAAAAATGAGCCTGGACAATTCTTTCTCCGAAATGGTTAAATTTACCCTTGCCTGTACCCTTTCCCATTCTTTTAACCGTTGCTCAAGCAGTTCCTGTTTTCTGGTTTGAAAAGCAAAATAGCTCATCGCAAATGCAATCTCATCTTTACGGGGATCCCCATTTTGAGCCACCAGGTAACAGGCATATCTTGTAAGCATAATATCTTCAATTTCTCTCTGCGCACCTGAGCCAACACCTACCATTTTGTTGAAGTCAACAAAATGGTCTGCATCTGTCTGTCCCGCATTGCTACAGGCTATTTTTGCTTTATCAATTATTTGCAAAAAATTTGTCCACTCCGCATAGCCAAGCAGTTCCTGAAGGTCTCTTGCAAACCAATTCTCCACACCATCTGCCTCATTAACGGCCAGTTCAAACCTACTTTGAAGTTTTAAAATAATTTCTTTTTTCATTTTATTTTGGGTTATTCAAAGACAATATAAAGAAAAGTATTTGATTAGAAAACCAGGCTTAAATCAGGTTGTTAGCCGTAATATCTATTACGATAAAAAAGTGCCTATAAAAAAGTAATCACAACACCAAAATCTAAAATAAATATTTATCAACGCTCCTTAAAATAACAACGTTTTATTTCACTCCACCGCAATGTCATTTAGTTAAGCAAGCTATTTGAATTGCACCGCTCCTTTAGGGCGGTGATAAATGATATTATTCTCTTTCTGGCTTTAGCCAAATTATTCTTTCGGCTAAAGCCGAACTTTTTTATCGCACAATTTAATCCTCGTCCGCCACGGCGGACGGGGCAATTCAAATCCTTAGTCAAACGACATTTCCCTCCACCGGGGATTAGTGTATACTCCTTTTTTCGTAGGGCGTTGCGCTATGCTGTGTTATTACTCCCCTTCATGGGTGAATTTTACTTGCACCCTGCAATTGGACTGTGATGCGTTCACACATGAAATAAATAAACTGGCATTTCATTTCTTTCAATCAGCCATTTAACTGAAGGGCTAAGCGACAACTTTAGTATTTAGGCCTTTAGGAAAGTCATAAAGCAAACTCTATCAGAGCTACCTCTTTGTAGTAAAGATAATACTGTACCTGCGTGCCGTAGGTACGCCCCACTTGTCCAGGGCTGCTCCTACGGAACAAATGCTTTTAATGCTTTATGCTATAAAGCCTTAACTCCTGCTTAGTTTGATAAGCGACCCGTTGGCTTTGAAATGTGCCCGTGAAAATTAAGTTGACGCCTATACCCTGCTGAAGCAGCGTAATATTCCAACGATGGATGCTGCCCATCGAAAAACTAAATAATCTCCAAATACCGCTTCAACTCCCAATCGGTCACCACTTTTGAAAACTGCCTCCATTCCCATTCCCTCGTGGCGGTAAAATGCTCCACGAAGGCAGCACCAAATAATTCTTTCGCAATTACAGACTCCTTCATCGCCTGGGTGGCCTCCCATAAATTTTCGGGTAAGGTTCCGTTCTTCTTATCGGCATAGCCGTTGCCTGCAGTGGCGGGGGTCTTTAATTTTAGTTTATTACTGATGCCATACATGCCTGCGGCAAGAGAGGCTGCCATGGCGAGGTAAGGATTGCTGTCTGAACCAACCACCCTCGTTTCCAGCCGGGTGGAACTGCTGCCTCCGGGCAAAGCACGCAATGCCGTAGTGCGGTTATCAATTCCCCAGGTAAGTGTGGTGGGTGCCCAGGCTCCCTCTACCAGGCGCTTATAACTGTTAACTGTAGGCGCAAACATAGGCAGGATATATGGCAGGCAGGCCAGTTGCCCGGCCATATAACTTTCCATTAAGTCACTGATACCCGACTCCTTTTTTTTATCGTAAAAAAGGTTTTGTTTTCCGTCTTTATTCCAAAGGCTTTGGTGAACATGGCCGCTGCAGCCGGGCAAATTTTCGCTGAACTTTGCCATAAAAGTGGCTATGATGCCATGGCGTTGGGCAATTTGTTTTACGCCCGATTTAAAAAGCACTGCCCTGTCGGCTGCTTCCAGTATGGTGGAATATGTGATCGCAGCTTCATACACTCCTGGCCCGGTTTCGGTATGCAGCCCTTCCAGCGGAACACCAAACTTTTTGAGCAGGTCGAAGAGGTCATTAAAGTACTCATTTTTTTCTGATGCCCGCTGCATCGAATATCCAAACATACCATTCGTTATTGGCTTTACATCCCGGAATTTTCCGGCATATAATTCGGCTGTATTATCCACCATGTTGAACCATTCAAACTCTTGTGAGAATAAGGGTGTGTATCCTTTAACGGTTGCCTGCCTTATGATTTGTTTTAATAAACTTCGGGGACATACCGGAAGATCATCGCCTTTGGCATCCCGAAAATCGGCGAGAAAGAAAGGGGTATCATTGTCCCATGGAATTTGCCGGAATGTATTGAGGTCAATCACTGCTGTTGCATCCGGATAACCGGAATGCCAGCCCGTATATTGACTATTGTCGTAGGCGATATCCCCTGCATCCCATCCAAACACTACATTGCAAAAGCCAAAACCCTTTTCCAAAATAGAAACAAATTTTTCATAACTGATCATTTTACCGCGGAGTATGCCATCAAGGTCTGTAATGGCTAATTTTACTTTATCCGTATTTTGTTCCGCTAACTGCTTCAGTATTTTATTGGTTAATAACTGTTGGCTGTTCATTTAATTTTCGTTTTACAATAAAATGAAACCAAATATAAGCAAGTGCCAGAATAGCAAAGAAAATCAACGCTAATTTAATATTCAACGTAATCATGGCCACCATCGATACGATTGCAATCGCCAGGGCTATCAACGGGAAAAAAGGATAGAACGGAACCTTGAACGGACGGACCATGGCAGGTTCCTTTTTTCTCAACACCAGCACGGCAATCATGGCAAAAATATATAACAGGATAGCGCCAAACACAGCGATGGTAATGATATCACCTGTTTTGCCTGTAAATAATGCGATGATACCAATCAGCATATTCAACACCAGTGCGTTGGCAGGTGTTTTACATGTTGGATGGATATTGCCAAAAAATACGGGTATACAACCAGTTTTGCCAAATTCATAAGTGGCACGGCTGGCAGCCAGTATCAATCCATGGAAAGATGCCACCAGCCCCATTAAACCGATGGTGATGAGCAAATGATACAACCAACCGCTGTTGCCCGTTATCTGCGACAGCGCCAATGGCAGCGGCGAATCGGAAGCTTCAGCGCCCGGTGTAGGGTACACTACTTTTTCCCAACCGCCAACGCCAACGGAGGATATAAAAACCAATACACATAAAATAATCAGCGTGAGCAACGCAGAGCCAAATCCTTTCAATACGTTGCGTTGCGGGTTTACCGTTTCTTCGGCCACATTGGCCACCCCTTCCAAACCAAGAAAAAACCAGATAGCGAAGGGTGTAGCGGCCCAAACGCCCTTCCATCCAAAAGGGAAGGCGTTATGAGTAAGATTGGCCCAATGGAAATGGGGCAATGTGATGCCACTGAATAACAATAGTTCAAACACAGCAAGGCCGGTAATCAGCAATTCAAAAGTAGCGGCGGCTTTAACGCCATATATGTTTAAAGCAGTAAAAATAATATAGGCGCAAATGGCGATAGCTGTGACGGAAAACTGTGGAAAGAAAATATGAAAGTAGGCTCCGATGGCCGCAGCAATGGCGGGCGGCGCAAACACAAACTCAATAATCTGCGCCATGCCGGCTATAAACCCCATATCCCTGCCCATGGCCCTGGTAGCGTAGTCGAAAACACCGCCTGCCTTTGGTATGGCACAGGCTAATTCCGTATAAGAAAAGGTAAAAGTAATATAGAGGATGATGATAAAAAAAGTGGCAATGGCAAGACCAAGGGTACCACCTGCCGGCAGGCCAAGGTTCCAGCCAAAATACATTCCCGATATTACATAGCCAACGCCAAGCCCCCAAAGCATTAACGGGCCAAGGGTTCTTTTTAATTGGGAGGCGTGGGCCGGTTGTGCTGTATTGGTTTTATCATTCATTGATTGCTGTATGATTGCTAAAGTTAATGATCAGGGGCAATACAATAAAATCTGTGAATTTTTCGCCGTTGTTGGTGTTCGTGCAGTTGGCTTTGAAGCCTGGCTATCACCAACAACACTTGCCGGATGGACGCCATTGTTGGTGTTCGTGCAGTTGGCCTTGAGGCCGGGCTTTCACCAACAACACTTGCGGGTGTACAATTCTATTGCCAGCGCTTTTCTGGTTGTTGGTGGCGGCTCCGCTGCCTGGCTTTCACCAACAAAACTTGCGGGTGTGCGCCGTTGTTGGTGTTAGTGCAGTTGGCTTCGAGGCCTGGCTTTCACCAACAACACTTGCCGGGTGTACAATTCTATTGCCAGCGTTTTTCTGGTTGTTGGTGGCGGCTCCGCTGCCTGCCATCCCCACGAACACCAACAACGGCGGTCAGTGGGCTTCGGGCTCTCGCCGTTGTTGGTGTTCGTGCAGTTGGCCTTGAAGCCCGGCTCTCACCAACAACACTTGCCGGATGAAACCTGTGAATTATGTAATAATCAGCAATAGTTATGTAATATTTCAAAGTGATAAAGATCGTACCTTGTAAAAGTTCTGTAAAGGATTTTACATGATGGGTTTAAAAAGCCTGCTGTTAATTTTCCCTGCTGATTCCGGGTATAAATTAATGGGGGTTATTTTAATGTCAGCAGGTCATTCGCCATTATTTATATTAATGGTTTCTTCCTTTTATTATGATTTGCTTACCACGTAATATACATGTTATTACATGCAGTAAGGCGAATCTTAAAAAACAGGTAGCCAGGCACGACTTTTTAATCCATTTTTACCACCAGCTAAATATTATTCAATTGTTAAGTTATGGATACTTCACTAACAACTTACAGTAAATACATTCTTCTTGCAGAGGATGATGAAGACGATTGTTTTCTTTTTAAAAATGCATTGGAAGATTTGCCACTTACCTTTCGTTTGATCACTGTACAAAACGGTGAAGAATTGATGCTATTACTGAATGATTCCAGCAGGCCGTTGCCGGATGTTCTTTTTCTTGACCTCAATATGCCCCGCAAAAATGGCTTTGAATGTTTGAAAGAAATCAGGGGCAATGAGACATTAAACCAGCTTCCGGTAATCATTTTCTCATCTGCTTACGCCCCGGACATTGTAGACCAGCTATATAAGGATGGCGCCCAATATTATGTAAGAAAGCCAGATGATATATCACAATACAAAAAAGTAATTTATCAATCATTACACCTGAAGCACAAAAATTCAATTCACAAACAGGTAAATAAAAATTTGTGATATCAATTTAATATTATCACAATGAAAACAACTATTACCCAATCCCCAATCCTCAAACCGCTCATTAAATCCGACAACAAGTTTCGGGTGGTTGGCATTGGCGCATCGGCTGGCGGACTGGCGGCTTTTCAAAAATTACTGAAAGCCATTCCTGAAAAATCAGGGATAGCCTACGTGCTTGTACAACATCTTGAACCCAGCCGGGAGAGCATATTGCCGGAACTCCTGCAAAAATCTACCCCCATCCCTGTAATAGAAATTACCGATGGCATTAAAGTAGAACCAGATCATATTTACATTATTCCCAGCAACAAAATGCTGATTGCGAATGATGGGGTGTTGGAACTAAGCCCCCGGCCGCCTGGTAAAAGTTACCGGAACATGCCGATAGATTTATTTTTCGCATCCCTTGCAGAAGTACATCAGGCCTATGCCATTGGCGTTGTATTATCAGGTACTGCTTCGGATGGTACACTTGGTTTGCAGGCAATAAAGGAGTGCGGTGGTATCACTTTTGCCCAGGATGAAGCTTCTTCTGCCTTTAAAGACATGCCGCACAATGCCGCACTGGCGGGGGTGGTTGATTTTATTATTCCACCGGAAAAAATTGTCGGAAAAATTATTAAGGTAATCGGAAGTTATGACCGCATCGGTGCAGATGATTCACAAGAACCGCATCAAGACGATGAGTTGTTCAGCCAGATATTAAGCGTAATACAAAAAAACCAGGGTACTGATTTTGGAGGATACCAGGCATCGGTTATCCGCAACCGGGTACACCGCAGGATGGCCGTAAATGAAAGTGAAACCCCATTAACCTACCTTAATTTCCTTAATAAGGATGCTACTGAACGCGAGTTGCTTTACAAGGATCTGCTGATTCCCGTAAACCGGTTTTTTAAAGACAAAAAGGTATTTGATTATTTAAATAAAACGGTTTTTCCAACCTTGTTAAAAAACAAGTCACCAAAAGAACCTTTAAGAATATGGGTGGCAGGTTGTACTACCGGCGTGGAAGCTTTTTCCATCGCCATTTGCATATTTGAATTTTTAAACAAGACTTCTAAAACCGATTCAGACCAGGAAGCCACTGGCGGGGAAAATGTTCAACGGGTGCAGATCTTTGCTACCGATATCAGCAAGCCTGCTATTGCAAAAGCGAGGGCAGGTATCTATACAAAAACCGAAATGGCAGGATTGAGCGATGACCGCATTCTGCATTTTTTTTCAAAAACGGTGGGTGGATACCAGGCGAATAAGTTCATCCGGGATATATGCGTTTTTGCACACCACAACTTTTTGAAAGATATGCCTTATGCAAAAATGGACTTTATCAGTTGCAGGGATGTACTCATTTATATGCAGCCATCCGAGCAGGAAAAAGCTGTATCCGCTTTTCATTATGCGTTAAATTCATCCGGGTTTTTACTAACAGGAAAATCAGATAACTATCCGGGTATAGGGGAGCTTTTTACTCCCACCGATGACTTTGATAGATTATTTACCAGGAACAATGTTCCTTCCACCTTCAACTTTAACCCCATAAACAAAGTCGATAAAGATTCGGATAAGGCCGGTATTCAGCCGGGCAAAGCAAATTTACCTACCAGCCTTAAAAAGGCTGCGGATGATATTATACTCAGTAAATATACACCGGCTGGCATTGTAGTAAATGAAGCAATGGATATTGTGCAATTCAGGGGACATACCTCTCTTTACCTTGAACAGGCACCCGGTAAACCCAGCCATAACTTAATGCAGATGGCAAAAAACGGCCTTGCCTTTGAACTGCGGAATTTACTAACTAAAGTAAAAAAAGAAAACATCCCGGTAATAAAGGAAAATATCCCATTGTTTCTAAACGAAAGCCGACACCAGGTTGCTATTGAAGTTATTCCCCTTCCCAATGTAATTGATCCGCACTATTTAATTCTTTTTCACGATTACCCGGAATCTGTTAAAAAACAGCGGAAAAACAGCCAAAAAGAAACCTCTGGAACCGGCCAGTTAAACGAAACGTTGGATCGTGTAAAACAGTTGGAGGCTGAACAGGCGCAAACCAGGGAAGATATGCACAATGCCACAGAGAACCAGGAATCTGCTTTTGAAGAATTGCAGGCTGCCAACGAAGAGTTGATGAGCGGCAGTGAAGAGCTGCAGAGCCTGAACGAAGAACTGGAAACAAGCAAGGAGGAACTGCAGAGGATCAACGAAGAGTTATCTGAAGTAAACGAGGAATTGGTTGGTTTGAATGATAAGCTAACGGTGGCCCGAAATTATACCGAAGCCATCATTGCAACGGTGAGGGTACCGCTGCTGGTACTGGATAAAAACTTCAGGATAAAAACCGCCAACCGCTCCTTTTATAAAACCTTTATGGTAAATGAATCGGAAACAGAAGGGGCATTAATTTATGAACTTGGTAATCAACAATGGAATATTCCCAAACTGCATACCCTTCTGGAAGAGATACTTCCCGAAAAAAATACGTTTTCAGATTACGAGGTTACGCACCTATTCCCCGAAATTGGGGAAAGGGTAATGCTATTAAATGCCAGCGAAATAAAAAGGGATGAGGAAGAAGATGAAAAATTGATATTGCTGTCCATCCAGGACATAACTGAAAAGGCACAGGCCCATAGAAAAGAAATGGAATTTCAGAAGCACCTGGAAGTAAGTGTAGTGGAACGCACAACTGAATTAAACCTGGCAAATGAATTATTGCAGCAGAAAAACAGGGAGCTTGAAATCGCTAATACGGAACTTGCTTCCTTTTCCTATGTATCCAGCCACGACCTGCAGGAACCGCTGCGTAAAATAAAAACCTTTGCCACCCTGCTGCTTGAAAAAGAAAAGAACAACCTTTCAGAAAGCGGAAAAGATTATGTAACCAGGATGCAGAATGCGGCGAAGCGGATGCAGGCGCTGATAGAAGACTTACTGGCTTATTCACATACCAATACCAAAGAAGTAAAACTGGAACTGACTTCCCTCGATAAAATTGTAGCGGAAGTAAAAAATGAATTATCAGAAAGCATTAAAGAAAAGGATGCCATCATAGAAACCAACAAGCTTTGTGTGGCCAGGATCGTACCATTCCAATTCCGGCAATTGTTTAATAACCTGATCAGCAATTCACTCAAATTTATACCAGCAGGCATTAAGCCGCACATTATTATAAAAACGGAAACAGTTAAAGGAAACGAAGCAGGAATTGAATTACCAATGCCGCAAATAAATTACTGCCACATTTCGGTATCAGACAATGGCATTGGTTTCAGCCCTGAATACAAGGATAAAATATTTGAAATTTTCCAGCGGCTAAACGGCAAAGATGAGTTTCCCGGCACTGGCATTGGACTCGCCATTGTAAAAAAAATTGTAGAGAACCACAAAGGTACTATAACCGCAACGGGTGTGTTGGGTAAAAGCGCCACATTTGATATTTATTTACCGTCTAATTAAACTGGTCGTATTAAACGATCTCATTCAGTCATTCTACAAAATCACACATATAATCTGAGCAGCCTGTTCTATGCAACTTACACAAAAAATAATCCCTGCATTTATATCCCGTGGCGGTGAAATGGGTGAATTGATCCGGACTATGGATTGGTCTAAAAGTTCGCTTGGTGATCCGGATGAATGGCCGCAAAGTTTGCGTACTTCCGTAAGCATTTGTTTAAATTCCAGGTTGCCGATGGTAATCTGTTGGGGACAGGACCTGGTAAAAATATACAATGATGCGTACCGCGAACTGATCGCAGAAAAGCATCCGAGGGCAATGGGAGCCAAAGGGTCAGTTATCTGGCCGGAAATATGGCATATTATCGGGCCCATGCTGCAGGGCGTATTAGAAAGCGGCGATCCTACCTGGTCGGAAGACCAACAGTTGATCATTGAAAGAAATGGCTACCGGGAAGAATGCTATTTCACCTTTTCTTATAGTGCCATCCAGGATGAAACAGGCAATACTGGCGGTGTGTTTTGTGCAATTAATGAAACCACCAAAAGGGTATTGACAGAACGGAAACTTTCACGGCAATTAAACAGTCTTTTTGCACAGGCGCCGGTGGCTATCTGTATACTTCGCGGCACAAATTATATAGTGGAAGTGGTCAATGAAAGAATGGCTGAATTGTGGGGCAGAAGGCAACAGGATGCATTAAATATGCCGGTGTTTGAGGTGTTGCCTGAGGTGAAGGAACAGGGCTTAAAGGAAATACTCGATAATGTTTATACAAAAGGGGAGCATTTCGTAACGGATGAATTCCTGGTTCATGTGCAACGCAATGGCAATTTAGAAGCTGTTTATCTGAAATTTGTATATGAACCACTAAGGGAAGAGGACGGAACGATTTCGGGCGTGATGGCCGTGGCGGATGAAATTACTGAACAGGTACTGGCGAGAAAAAAGATAGAAGAAAGTGAGGCCTTTAACCGCACGGTGCTGGAAAGTAGCCCGGATTGTTTAAAGGTAATTGATGAGGAAGGCAGGCTCCTGTTTATGAACCGGAATGGCCTGTGCAACCTGGAAATAGACGATTTTGGCCCTTACAAAAATAAATACTGGTGGGAGATGTGGCCCGGCGAATCGCAGCAGTTGGTGAGAGACGCTGTAACAAAGGCACTCAATGGAGAAAAAGCACATTTCCAGGCATTTGCCAATACAGTAAAAGGTACTCCAAAATGGTGGGACGTGCTCGTTATGCCGTTGGAAAAAACAGAGGGTGTTTTAACTGCACCGCAGGTCATTTCGGTATCAAGGGATATCACGGCTCAGAAACAGGAAGCGATCAAACTACAGGAAAGTGAACTCCGCTATCATAATCTCATCCATACTGCTACCTCGCTCATCCTGGTATTAAAAGGAGATGACCTGGTGATTGAGGTAGCCAACCAGTCAATGATTATAAGTTTGGGCAAAGGGCCGGAAATTATAGGAAAACCATTGCTAACGGTAATTCCTGAAATTATTGAACAGGGATTGGGGGATTTATTGCGCAAGGTTTACATTACCGGCCAACCCAGTTACGGATACGAACGGCCGGTTTATATTGAACGCAATGGCAAAAAAGAGTTAACCTATTACACGTTTGTTTTCCAGGCGCAAAAAAACCTGAACAACGAAATAAATGGCGTAGCAGTATTTGCCAGCGAAGTAACTACGCAGGCTGCCTTCAACATAAAAATTAAGGAGAGTGAGGAGCGTTTTCGCTTACTGGCCGATCAGATACCCATGTTTGCGTATATCATTGAGCCGGATGAAGCGGCCACCATCAGCTATTGGAACAAAACCTGGCTTGATTACACAGGGCAAACCTTTGAAGAAGCCATCGGCAGGGCATGGTATGGTATCATACACCCGGATGATATACCGGGCGTGATGGATATTTATGTTCCGGCCTTTGAAAAGCGACAGCCTTATTTTCTGCCCGCCATCAGGGTAAAGCGGTTCGATGGCGAATACCGTTGGCACATGATTAAAAGCAATCCCCGTTTTATACCCAATGGAGAATTTATGGGATACATCGGTGTGGGCTTTGATATTCACGAAAGCAAAATAGCGGATGAAATGCTCCGGTACCGTACTGCCTTACTGGAAGCACACAACGAAGCCAGTATTGATGGTATTTTACTGGTTGATGCTAAAGGGAAGATCCTTTCCTATAACCAGCGTTTTATAGAAATCTGGAACATGCCAGATGAAATTGTAATGTCAAAAGATGATGAAGCGGCACTTGCATTTGCAATGAGCCAGTTAAAATATCCCCACCAGTTTATCGAAAAAGTAAACTTGATTTATGATCATCCAACAGAAATAAGTATTGATGAACTGGAATATATAAACGGTAAAATAATTGAGCGGCATGGATACCCGGTGAAAGACAACGACGGAAAATTTTATGCCTGGTCGTGGACCTTCAGGGATGTAACCGTACAAAAGCAATACGAAAAATCTATCCGGGAAAGCGAAGCCCAGTTCAGGCAGGTAACTGATTTAATGCCAGGTAAAATAAGCAATGCCGATGCAGCAGGCAATGTAGTTTATTATAACCAGGCATGGATTGAATACACCGGTTTAAGTTTTGAAGCATTGGTAAAGGGGGAATGGATAAACAATATACATTCCGATGAAAAGGAGGAGCTTATCTTTAAATGGAATCATTCTATTGAAACAGGAAATGACCTGGCATTTGAATTCCGCCTTTTAAACCAGGAAGGAGCATACAGGTGGCATAGCAGCAGCGTAGCAGCAATAAGGGACGAAATGGGTAAAATAAAAATGTGGATTGGGGTAACCACGGATATTCAGTTGCAGAAAAACCAAAAAGAAGAACTGGAAAAATCAGTAATATCGAGGACCCTTGAATTGCAGAAGGCCAACAGTGAAATTGAGGAACGGTCTGCTGAACTGGTTGCTGCCAACAGGCAATTGGTATTTCAAAATGAAGAAAAAGAAAAACGCGGGGCGGAACTGCTGATTGCAAATGCTGCCCTTCTGTTTCAAAATGAAGAGAAGGAGAAAAGGGCTTTGGAACTGACTATTGCTAATAGAGAACTGGAGGCATTTACCTACATATCAAGCCACGATCTGCAGGAGCCCTTGCGTAAAATAAAAACCTTTTCGAGCCTGCTGGTACAAAATGAAAAAAATAATTTATCTGAAAATGGCCTGAATTATTTAACCAGGATGCAGAAATCCGCCGACCGTATGCAGACCCTGATAGAAGACCTGCTTGCCTATTCAAGAATTAACGTGAATGAACGCCGGTTTGAACTCACCAGTCTCGGCGTGATTGCAGACAAGGTAATCACCGATTTGGCAGAAACCATCGATGAAAAAAATGCCCTCGTTGAAGTGGGCCCGCTGAATGAGGCCCGTATCAATTATTCACAGTTTATACAGGTAATGCACAACCTTATTGGGAATGCCCTTAAATTTTCAAGGCCGGGCATTGCACCGCATATCATCATAACGGGTGAAATTTGCGTTGGAGGCAAATTGAATAATACAAAACTATCCCCCGGAAAAAAATATTGTCACCTCCGTATTTCGGATAATGGCATCGGCTTCGATCCGCAATACAAAGACCGCATTTTTGAAGTATTTCAACGCCTGTATGGCAAGAATGAATATGAAGGCACCGGCATAGGGCTTGCGATTGTTAAAAAAATTGTAGAGAACCATGATGGCATCATTACGGCAACAGGCGTATTGGATGAGGGTACTACTTTTGACATTTATATTCCTGCATAAGGTAAAAAAAAATTCCTTGCAACGTCCATTAGCCCTGTGCAAGGCAGCGGACGTTGCGCCGTTTTGAGGTTAATCGTTGCTTATAATAGCGACAGTTGTTTTTTTGGTATCCTTTAACGGTATGCAAAAAGTGGCTTGCCACAACTTCATTCAAACTTTACTGGCGGCGCAACTTCCCACCCCCACTCAAGCTCGTTGGGAGACGTTGCTTTTAAGGAGCCTGGCGTTCACCAACAGCACTTACGGGTTCACAATTTTTATAGCTACCGCTTTTGTGGTTGTTGGTGGTGCCACTGCTGCCTGCCATCCACACGAACACCAACAACGGCGGTCAGTGGACTTCGGGCTATTTATTCAAAGCAATGTCTCTCCTTTAGCCCTGTGCAAGGCCGAGGACGTTGCGCCGTTTTGAGGTTAATCGTTGCTTATAATAGCGACAGTTGTTTTTTTGGAATCCTTTAACGGTATGCAACAAGTGGGTTGCCATTACTGTCATCAGACTTTACTGGCGGCGCAACGTCTCCACCCCCGCACAAGCTCGCTGGGAGACGTTGCTTTTAAGGAGCCTGGTGTTCACCAACAGCACTTACGGGTTCACAATTTTTTTAGCTACCGCTTTTGTGGTTGTTGGTGGTGCCACCGCTGCCTGCCATCCACACGAACACCAACAACGGCGGTCAG
>JBBQTL010000053.1:0-25629 GCA_038213285.1 Chitinophagales bacterium | reverse complement strand
CAGCCCAACATTATTCAACGAGTGTAAGCTCATCATAAATATCATCGAAACAGCGCTCAGCATCATTCCTGCAGAATATAATTTCCGGATATTAAAATGTTTTAACAAAAAACCATTCAACAAAAATGTGAGGGGGATACCGGTATAAACGGTCAGTTGATAAATCACCACTTTGGTGGGGTCGTTTGAATTGCGCATTACATAAGCTGCAACAAAAGTGTCAATCACCGGCAGCACAAATGCATATACCAGGTTGGTCAATATCAATATCCGGAAATTATGCGGCTGGCTTTTAAAATGATCAATTTCAGTCGTTAGTTTATTAGGCATGATTGAATTTTAATAATGAGATAATTTCGTTTATAGAAAATTTTGCCCCGCAAACAAACTCATCAGAAGCGCCGTAATAAATGGTAAGGGTATCGCCGTCAGGATGTACAATATGGCCATTGGTAAATACTACATTTCCAAAAAAGCCACTCAGCTCGTAGCTTGTAGAAGGTACCATAATGGGCTCTTCCGTTCTTGCAATTACTTTGGACGGATCATTCAGGTCCATTAAAAATGCACCCAGGCAATATTGGTGTGTTTCATTGGCACCATGATAAATTTCCAGCCAGCCCTTGCCGGTTTTTATTGGTGCAGCGCCTGCACCTACCCTTGCACTGTCCCACGCATTATTCCTGGTTTTTATAAGGCATTGATGATTGCCCCAGTGAATGCCATCCGGCGACTCAGCCAGCCAGATATAATTGCCGCCAATATCCACGCTGCTTGGGCGATGCAGGGTATAATATTTCCCATTGATCTTTTCCTCAAATATGGCGCAGTCCTTATTATGCGGTGGCAGCATCATGCCATACGATTGAAAATTTTTCCAGTCGGTGGTGGTGCGTAAGCCAACGCCAACGCCATTATCGGAGACGGCCGTAAAGGTTAAATAATATTTATTTTCAAGAAAGGTTACCCGGCAATCTTCCACACCAAAAGTTTGCAATATCCCTTCGCCAACTAATGACTGGTAACCCTCTGGTTCGATAAAACGAATTCCATCATCACTGCAAAGTAACCGCAGGTGCGAAAGGGTGGTTAAGTAGTCAACTCCTTTGTAATTGATGACCCTTGCATCAGTTGCCTTTAATGCCGGATCATCTTTGGGTATCTCTATTATATTGATGCCCCCGGTCTCCGTCAGTATGGGAAAAGAAATAATATTTTCTTTTTGTGCCGGTCTTTCTGCCACCCTTACAATGAGCCAGGTTTTACCCTGGTATTGAAATACGCCCGGATTGAGGAGGCAGGTAATTTCAAGCCCCTCGCTACTGGCGTTTAGATCTGCCGGTGATAATAGGGGGTTTTGGGCGAAACGTGTTGCTATGTCTCTCATGAAATTATTTTTAATTCCTTTAGGAACCGGCAGCAGCCTGTTGCTACAGGAATTATTGTGCATTTAATAAAATTAATAGCCTGTGTTCTGTGTGATGGTTCCACCTGATCTGTCAATTTCGCCCTGTGGAATTGGAAAGAAATAATTCTTATCCTGAAAATTTTTACCAAGGCCTGTTAAAAAGGTTTTAGCAATACCCCACCTTTTAAGATCGTTAAATCGTTGAGATTCGAAACCCAGCTCCACCCTTCTTTCCTGCACCAGCCAGGCTTTAATTTGCACCTTATCTGTTGAAGCAACATTTCTATCGGGTAGTGTTCCGGCAGGTGCATATGTACCTGTTGCGTTAACAGTTAACCTGGCACGTTCCCTTACTTTGTTGATCAATGCGATGGCTGCAGGGTAACTACCCGTTTCGTTTAAAGCTTCGGCCTTCCAAAGCAAAATATCTGCCCAGCGGATATATATTTTGTTGCTTGCTGCATCATCATTCCCTTTGTTATTACCATTCAGTTCTCCAAGAAATTTATATACATCCTGGCCCGTAACGGTATACCCTAAACGGGGATCATTTGGTTCAAATGCGTTTATGAAATTGGTGGTAGGTGCAACAAAACCCCATCCCAATAGCGCATTTAGCCCATTACCGGATCTTGGCGATGTATTGGATTGATGATCATAAGCAAAAACCACTTCATTGTCAGTGAACTCTTTTGCGATACTAAAATTGTCAAAATAATTCGCATTTAAACTGTAATAATTTAGCCCTTCCAGTTCGTTTATGATCGTAATCACCAGCGGCCATTGTTGTTTGTACAACGCCACTTTGGCCTGCAATGCCAATATCGCACCTTTTGATACCCGCCATTTTTCAACAGCATCCGAAAATTTACCACCCGGTATCAGTGTTTTTGCTTCTGCCAGATCCTTATTAATCTGGATATATACATTCTCTTTGATTTCTCTAACTGCAACACTGTATGCTTCATTAAAATTTGCCAGTGGTTTTATCAGTAATGGCACATCACCATACAAATTAACCAGGTCAAAATAATAGAAAGCCCTTAAGAAATACATTTCTGCCAGCATCCTTTTTCTTAAATTTTCATCAATGCCAAGAGTTGTTGAAGATGCGCCATCTGCCAGGTAACTGATGGACAGGTTTACCCTCGCGATACCTGCATAGTCGTAACTCCACTGGCCTTTAACACCACTATTGGATGATGTAAAACTAAAATCCGTAAACTGATCCATCCATGCCTGGTCCCCATCGGGATTCCATTTTTTCTGCATATCGCCGGAAGCAATATCCTGCAATATAAAATCATTGCGAAGTACGGTACCATCATCCCAACCCCATTCACCAATAATATTAAGTGAATTGGAAAGAAGTTGATAAGCAGACCGTGCAGAAAAAATAACCGATTCTTTTGTTGGTGCAACACCCTCTGTTATAATGCCTATCGGTGTTTTTTCCAGGTCTTTTTTACATCCGGCAGTTGACATAAATACTACTATTGCCAGTATTTTATAAATTGATTTCATATTTTTTATTTTTAACGGATGAATTATAACTTAACGTTGATACCAAATAAAATTGCCCTTGATTGCGGATATGTACCCTGGTCAAACATGTTATATGCTTCCGGATCTAATCCTGTATAATTGGTAACTGTAAATAAATTTTGAGCAGATACATAAATGCGCAAATCCTGGAATACCGATTTTGATTTACCAAAAAAATTGGTCAGCGAATAACCGATCTCAATATTCTTTAACCTAAAATAAGATGCGTCTTCCACAAAAATGCTTGACACCCTGCTGCTTCCATTGTCATTAAAAGTAGAACGTGGAACAGTATTGCTGGTGCCTTCACCATGCCATGCATTCAGCGTTGCAATTGTATGATTAAAAGGACGGGTATCATAATCAATGATCTTTTTAAGGTCATTGTATTTTTCCACGCCGCTTACACCCTGGAACAATACATTCAAATCAAAACTTTTATAATTGGCGCCCAGGTTGAAGCCGTAAGAAAATCTTGGATTAGGGTTGCCAAGGTAAGTACGGTCATTGTCATTGATAATACCATTGGCATCAAGATCCTGAAATTTAATATCGCCTGGTTTTACTTCGGGATGAGGTGCACCTGTTAAGTAACCATCCACTTCTGCCTGATTTTGATAAATGCCCACCATTTTAAATCCATAAAAGGAATTCAACGGTTGGCCAGGTTCTGTTTTAGAAACCTGTCCAAATATATTTGGCAGGTTAGCATTTAATTTGTCTACATTATTGGTTACCGTTGATGCATTGGCATTTACACTATATTTAAATGCATGGTCATTATTCCTGTAGCCAATTGCCAGTTCAAAACCCTTATTACTAACTGTTCCTGAATTAACCAGTGTTGGTTGCACATCCCCCACAAACCTTGGTAATCCAAGCGGCAATAAAAGGTCAGATGTTTTTTTCTGGAAATAATCTGCTGTAATAGAAATTTTATTTTTGAACAAACTCAAATCAATACCAATATTATTTTGATTGGTGGTTTCCCATTTTAAATCCGGGTTTCCGTATCTCAATAAAGTACCCTGTTCGTTGTAAATAGCGAGCGAATTGTAATTGTTAAGTCCAGATTGGTTGCCCAGCTTTCCGGTACTTGCCCTCAATTTAAGGTCACTGATCCAGCTTACCTCTTCCATAAATTTTTCCTTCGATATTCTCCATCCTGCAGAAAAAGCCGGAAATAGAGCGTGCTGATTATTTGCTGCAAACTGGCTAGAAGCATCCTGCCTTAAACTGGCAGTTGCAAAAAACCGGTTGTCGTAATTGTAATTAACGGAACCAAATATGGAGAACAAAGCCCATTCAGCAGCAGCACCACCATTCCATGGTGTGTTGATAGGTTTTCCCTGATCGTCATAAATTACTGTTCCACCAAAATCGATGTATTGAAATGAACCGTTTGGATTGCTATACCGTGATCTGGTAGCCCCAATTACGGAAGATTGATTGGTAATAAATTCTGTACCAACCAATGCACTAAAAGAATGCTGCTCTATCCGCTTGGTGTAGTTGGCAGTATTTGTCCAGGTGATGGTAATATCCTGTCCCCTGTTCTCCGACAAATTAGTTGGACGGTTCTGGCGGCCCTGGCCTGTATCAGCAGGGATATTACTTGTGTAGCCATCATTATCACCATAGTTTTTATTGAATGCTTTGTTATGGTTCATGTTTAGGTCAATACCAAGATTGGTCCGCAGTTTCAATTCTTTATTTCTTAGAAAAGCAAATTCGCCATACACACTTCCAAAGGTTTTAAAATTGGTCCGTTTATCATTGGTGTAATTTGCAATAGCAATTGGGTTTGAGGCAAACTCGTACCTGTTTGCCCCACCATTCCACCTGCCACCATTTGCGGCAACATTTTGTGAATAAAAAGGAAGATCTGTAAAGGGATCGTTTGCGTTATAACTTGGATCGCTTGTATTTTTATAAACTCCTATAACAGGCGGACGTAAAAACGCATGACGTATCACGCCGGGTGCATCGCCGCTGGAAGATATTTTATCCTGCACACTATTGGATATCTGCAGATTGGTTCCTATTGTGAAACGATCCGAAATATTTGCATTCACATTCGTTCTGAAACTAAGGCGTTTAAACTGGTCATTATCATATACCACAATTCCGTTTTGCCCGTAGTAACCGGCAGAGATAAGGTATTGCACTTTATCTGAACCACCGCTGGCTGTTAACTGGAGGTTCTGTGATTTGCCCAGGACAAATAATTCGTTCAGCCAGTCTGTATTGGCAAGGTCTGCTCTTCCCTTATCTGTTGTGTAAGGATTAATACCGGTGTTGCCCGAATTATTCCAGCTCTCTTCCATTTTGTTCATGTACTGAGTGGCGTTCAGCATGGTTGGCAAATTGGCAACTTGTTGCACGCCATTAAAGTAATTAATATCGATGCTGGATTTTCCTTTACGTCCGTTTTTGGTGACGATAACAATTACCCCACCCGCTGCCCTTGCACCATAAATGGAAGCGGCGGCGGCATCTTTCAACACCGTCATTGATTGTATATCTGCAGGGTTGATGAATGAGATGCTGGTAGTTGGTAAACCATCCACCACAAACAGCGGATCGCTGCTGCTACCAATAGAGCTTACTCCACGTATGGTGATATTGATACCATCACCGGGGGCACCGGTACTTTGTGTTACCTGCACACCGGCCACTTGTCCTTGCAGCAACTGGGCCACATCAGGCACCCTTCTTTTATCAAGATCTGCCATGTTAACGGAAGCAACCGCACCGGTGATAGCACCTTTTTTCTGGCTGCTATAGCCTACTACCACCACATCATTGAGGGTATTTTCCATAACAGCCATTGTTACCTGTATGGCCGACCTGCCCGAAACGGATAATTCCTGTGTTTTGAAACCAACATACGAAAATACCAGGGTAGTATTTTCCGGAACAACCAAAGTAAAATCTCCGTTGTTATCAGTAGTGGTTGCTTTCGCTGTATTCTTTGCACGTACGGTAACACCGCTCATTGGTTCGCCTTGAGCAGAACTTATTTTGCCGGTAATGGTTTTATCATTTGTGTCTGCCTGGGCTGATGCCGAAAAATGCAGCATTGCAACTACAATGATGCAAAAAATGCCTTTTAGGCCCGGCCATAATTTTGTGGGAATGAGGTGAATAACATTCGTAAGATTTTCTTTCATAATTGAAACATTTTAATATTTTTTAAGAAAAATTAAATACCAGGATCATCACTGGAAGCGGACATTGTTCTGGAACAGTTTAGTTTTACACTACATTTTAACTCCTTTGTAAAAATGCTTTTGCTGTATAACCTGTTTGGATTTTATTTCACCATTTTTTATGTTGATATTTTTAATGGTTAACAATTTTATTGATGCCGCCAGCTGATCCCGAAAAAGCATCTGGCCATTTACTTTCTTTTTATTTTTTTGTAATCAGGATCCATACCAGGTGTACGCAAGCCTACCACTTCGTTTGCCATCAGTATAAAAACATTCCAGCACAACCCTTTGGTGGAAGGCCACCAGCTATCAGTGGTGATCCATTTAGTTGGTATAAATTCTTTGCTGAACGGCCATTTGGGATTGAGGTAAATTTCTGCCCATACCCGGTTTTCCATTAACGGTTTTGCTTTTGCCCAACCATGTTTTAGTCCTGTTACATAAGCACAATATTCTGCCCTGAACCAGCTTCCGCCATTGTAATAAAATCCATCACTTTTTCCATCACTGTAATTTTCCTGTCCAAATTTTTCAAATGGCTGATAATCGCCACTGAGGTATGCAAACCCTTTTGCATCTTTTGTTAATCGTACACAGATGGGTGCAGTAGTACCATATTCGGGGTGTGGTGAATTGGAAACTTTATTAAGCAAGGGTATCTGATCTAAATGATTTTTTACCATTTCATCGGTTAGCATTGGCCTGTTGAATAACCATAGGGAAAAGAATTCGGGCTCCAGGTCTGTCAATGTGATGATGTCGGGAAAATTTCTGTCAAACAATAAGTGCTTTCTTTTTACATCATAAAAATTACGGTATTCGGCTGTTGCTTTTTGTATGTATGCTTCGCTGATATCAAAACCCAATTCTTTGATTGTTCTTAATGCAATGACCAGCATACCCTGGTTAACACCGAGGCGATCTGTTTTTGGATTAAAATCAACAATATCAACCTGGCTCAAAGAAAAATGGGCTTTACACTTTCCATCCCGGCTGCTGTCAAATTCATTCAATACATATTCAACTGCTTTCTTTATTTTTTCCTCCGGCAGTGTAACACCAAACCTGCGCTTGTTCAGCATGGCCCATATCAGCCATTCAATGGTTGCTTCATTATCCTTTGCTTCTACCGACCCCATCAGTGGAGTTATGATAGTGCCAATACCTCCCTTGGGTGTTTGCGTTTTGCCCCATTGCTCCCAGATGCTGAGGTTTAATTCTCTATTGTAGGATGCCACCGTAGAAAAATAAGAATCCCGGTTATACATATCCGGTGCATAATTCATATTGGGTACATTGAACGGAGTAAAATCATTTACATCGGTGATCCAGGTAAGCATATTGAAATTGGCATACAACATTTTTTCAATCTGCGATCCTTTAAAACCTTTTCCTTCGGCTAACCGTGACTGTGCAGCAATCATAAATTGCTGGTGCGATTTCCATGGCTCTACAAAAACATACGTAGTTTTTGTTATTTTTTCCCCTAAAGGAAGAATGTTGTACGGTTCCTGTTGTGGGTGGTGTTCGGCAAATTGCAGGTCTTTTATCTCCAGGGTACATTCTTTACCTGATTGTGTACCTATGAACATGGATACACTATCATTTTCAATATAAGGCACTAGTATACTTCCTTTGAAAAGAGTCCATTCATTTTCTACTGCGGGAAAGTTATCTATGTATTTTACTCCATCTTCCAGTTCTATCGTTCTTTGACCGTTCTTAACCCTAAAGAGTTTTAATGCAAGGCCAGTATTTCCTTTACATAAAAAAGTGATGGTATAAACTTTCTGATCTTTAAATGGTGCAATAAATTCTATTCCTGCCCTGTCTCCTGCATGGCCGGTTATCGATATCAATCCGTTATCATACTCCACTTCTGCATTGCCTTCTTTTTGAAAAGCAGCAGGCATTTTTAAAATAGTTGAAGTACCGGCATCCAGGTTATACATTTCACCAAATGTTTGTTTGATGTAATGATTATTCTGTGCCCTTTCTGATAAACCGGCTACAGAAAATAAATTGGGATCGGGCAGTTTACGCATGCCCACAAAACCACCACCCCTGCCACTAAACCTGCGCCTGGTGTTCCGGGTGTACTGATTTTTATACCCGGCATCCGTTAAAAAACCAACCACCTCATTGCCTGCTGTAACAAATCCTGTTGCAGGAAACATTTCATGTACAAAGCCACCGGGAAAACTGTCGTATTCAAATGTTACATACCTGTTTGGCTTTTCTGCGGGCCTTGCTGTTTGTTGTAATATATATAACATGCCAGGCATGGATGGCTGAAACAGTTCAATCGTCTTTTTTATAATATTTGCATTCACCACCTGGTAGGTTACAGAAATAGACAGATTGGCATCAAACTCTTTTATGTAAGCATCTCTTTTTAAAGTGATACTGCTTTTATTACCGGACCATTTTTGGCCTTTCCATTGCCGTATGTTGGCAACAGTGCTTAAATCATTATTAAATAGTTGAAGAGAAAATTCTTCTGTATTGCTAACCAACAATTGAAATGTATTGTATATATTTACATGGTAGCCCGCAACGTCATCCCCTGCAACTTTTAAAGAAAGTTGATTACTGGTGGCGAATGCGCAATTAAAGAAGAATGACACAATAAGCAATAAAAACAAGCATTTCGTTTTGCCTGGTAACATAATGCAGCAATTGAAGGGCAAAGCTATCTTTATCGACTCCCGATGTTATACACTATTACTACATTTTAGTGTACTATGATTACAAATCAGCCCTTGTACCCGAAGGGAGAACTTAGGCTGTTACTGCTTTTGTTACATTCTATGATTTTTTTAAATTCGAGGAGAAAGAATATTCAAACTTGAATCTCTAAATATTAGAGTGGAATTTTTTAAAAGTCAGGTACTGAAAAAAACTTATCTGAACAATCACACATTACTACCCTTTTTGAATTACAAAAAAGGAAAAATAGTTGGCATATCCTATATTCTTAATATCAATTTACCCTGGTTCAATAAACCAAATGCTCCCTGCGATGCTGGGCGCCGAAAAATTTCTAAGTTCCCCCTTTTGGTGAAAGGGTGCCGTTCCTGTATTCATTCGGTGCACAATTATACCTTTTCCGGAACTCCCTGAAAAAATAAGATTGATTGTTGAAACCGGTACGATAAAAAATTTCTGTGACATTAAGGCTGGTAGAAGTCAGGAGATTTGCTGCCTGTTTAAGCCGGGTGTGTTTTATAAATTCGCCCGGTGTCATGCCGGTCATGGTTTTTAATTTACGGTACAACTGCATCTTGCTCATGCTAAATGTTTTTTCAAGCATGAGGGCACTAAGTTCCGTTTCGCTGATGTTTTCTTCAATTACCTGCACCAGTTTGGTGAGGAAATTTTTGTCATCGGCTGTCAGGTCAGATGATACGAGCATTTCAGCAACCTCTTCATTTTTAAAAAGGTCCAGTAACTTTTGCCTGTATTCCAATAATTTCCGTACCCGTAGTTTCAGGTGCGAAGTATGAAATGGCTTGGCTATATATGCATCCGCTCCCACTTCATATCCTTCCATATGATGATCTTCGCTTCCCCGGGCCGATAAAATAATAAATGGTACCTGGCAGGTTGCAGGAGCAGATTTCATTTTATCACAAAGTTCAAGCCCGTTCATTTTGGGCATCATCACATCGCAAATAACAATGTCCGGAATGATTTTTTCAATCAGTTCGAGGGCCTTTATTCCATCGCCGGCTTCATACACGATGTACTCATCTTTCAAAATATCCTTTAATAAAAAACGGAGATCAGGATCATCTTCCACGATCAGCACATTTTTTCGCTTATTGCCCTGCAGATTTTCTATAATGGCCTGTTTGTTATTTTCTATTGCAGATACCGCATGGAGGGGCTCGGAATAGGCAGTGATTGTCTGGTACAGGTAAGACGGTTTGTCGCTGATAGTAGGAGTATTTCCGGGGGTTATGCCTTCCTGGCTATCATTTACAAGGGGGAGAAATACCCGGAAACTGATGCGGTCATTTTCACTGCTTGCGAAAATCCTGCCATTTAGCAAGGTAACCAGTTGCCGGGTAAATGCGAGGCCGATGCCGGTTCCAAACTTTTCACTGTCAGCAGTATTTGGACTTACAACATAAAACTTATCAAATAACTGGTCAAGTTTTCCTTCCGGCAGCCGGGTACCGGAATTGACGATTGTTATTTCCAGCTCTTTGGTATTGTTATTTTCACTGGCAGCAAAAACAACCTGTTCATTTTTACCCGAATGCTTAAATGCATTGGATAAAAGATTGAATATTATTTTCTCGAGTTTATCTTTGTCGACCCAACCAATCATGTCCGGTGATATATTCAACTCGTACTCCATCTTCTTTTGTTCACTTAATGGAACAAAGGGTTCAGCAAGGTTTTGCAGTAACTCGGAAATATTTAAAAAACTAAACTGGTTCTTAAAAAAGCCTGCTTCCACTTTTCTAAATTCCATCAACTGGTGAACCAGGTAGGTAAGCCGTGACGCCTGCTGATGGATCAGTGATAAAAAATAGGGTTTCTCCTTTTGTTCTTTGGCAGATACGGTTTTATCCAAAAATCTTTCTGTACTACCCATTATCAGCGTTAAAGGCGTTTGCAGTTCGTGGGCAATATTTGTAAAAAATCCCAGGCGGTTCTGGTGTATGGCTTCTTCTTTTTCACGCAGCATATGCTCCACAGCCAACTGGTGTTTTATCTCCAGTTTATTTTTTCTGTATTTAAAGAGAACATAACCTAATAGCAATACAAGTAATGCATACACTAAAAATGCATAGGAAGTAAGCCAGAAATACTGTTTTACTTCCAGCCTTAGCAATGGGGTTTCTTTGGTCCAGATACCTTCACCATTGCTCCATTTTATTTTTAATGCATAACTGCCGGGCAATATATTACTATACACAATTTTACCATTGGTACCGGCATAATGCCATGCTTTATCATACCCTTCTAAATAATAAGCATACTCGCATTTCTCGGCATTTAAAAAACTGACGGCTTTTATGTCGAGTTCAAAAAAGTTATCCTTTCTGCCAATTGAAAAATCAAGCGGATCGTTACCAGAAGGAGCCAATACAATGAACCCATTTTGATTTATACTTTTGCCGCCAATGGCAATACCTGATAAAAGGAGGTTGGGCTGCCAGCCTGATCTACGGATATTTTGAGGAAGAAAATGATTGAAGCCATAAGTGCCCCCAAAAAACAGGTTACTCTCTTTGTCTTTCCAAACAGCACCATCACAAAACTCATTGCTTTGCAATCCGTCCAATTGCTGATAATATGACACTTTCAGGTCGGCCTGGTTCACTTTTGCAAGACCTTTATTGGTGCTTACCCAGATATAACCGGTACTGTCTTCTTCAATGGCATGAATGGTATTGTTAGGCAATCCATTGGCAGTAGTGAGTTTTTGAAACAGGGGTGCTTCCTTTGATGCATCCGCATTGTTTATATAGTTGAGGCCATAACTTGTGCCGATCCATATCCTGTTGCGGCTATCTTTAAAAAGTGATAACACATCATTGTTGGAAAGGCTTCCTTCATAGGTAAGTGCCTTAAATGTTCTGAATACCCCGTTGGTTTTATCTAATAAGCTTAGGCCACCATACCGGCAACCGATCCATAAATGATTCTTATCCCCATCAGTAAGTGCATAAATAATATCGTTGGCAGGGCCGGTATTGTTGTTATTAAAAGTGAAGCGTTCCAGGAATGCCAGTGAAAGTTTGCCCAATCTGTCCCTGTTGATCTTCAGGTGTACCAGGCCATAACCACTCGTGCCTAGCCACAATGAATTATCCGGATCCTGGCTGATAGCATATACAGATCCAAATTCAGGATAGGATGCATGCCCTTTAATATCCGTCCATCTGAGAAACTGTTTCAACTGCATATCGTACACGCCAATTCCTTTGCCATCTGTACCAATATAAATGAGCCCGTCATTGCCTTTTTTTAAAGAATAAACAGCATTGTTATCCAGTTCTGCGGATGCTGAGAAGTATTGCTTATTGTATAGGGACATCGTATCGGACCAGAAATTTTTGATGCTGATGATACCACTTCCTTTGGTTCCGATCCACAAATTGCCATTGACTTCACAGAATGCCCTTACTGATTTATTGTACGGCATTCCATTATCGGAGGTAGTAATGGTGCCAAAAGCTTTTGTTTTAGGATAAATTTTTATGATGCCGTTGCCATCCGTACCATACCATAAAATATCTTCACTCCCCAACGCCCAGGAGGTAACCCGGATATCCTGCATTTGCTGTGTTTCCTGTTTAAGAAAGGAAGATGGCTGAAACCATTCATCGTACACAGCATATCCTTTGGTGGCCCATGCAAGCAGGTAGTGCTCTTTATAAAAGATAAGGGAAGCCAGCGTATGCTTCATTTGCATCACCTGTTTTTGAATAGATGTACCGGCGGGAATAGTAAGCAATCTGTCATCTGCTGTACTGAAAAACAACTGGTGGTTAACATTAAAAAAGTTGACGATGGCCTTATCCTCCCGGTAGGTACGCAAATGTTTAAACTGCTGTGCGTTTCCTGAATAAACATCCAGTTGCCCCTTTGTATTTAATAACCATAACCTGTTGGCTTCATCAAAAGCAATTTTATTGATGGTTGAAATTTGCCTGGGGAGATCACATATCCGGAAGGTATCGGCCTTTGCATCATACCAGTTGAGCCCCGATTTTTGATTGAGGCAATATACGTTGCCGGCAGTATCAACCGCCAATGCGTATTCCTGCTCGCTTACCCTCGCCTGCTGAAACTGGTTATAAAAATAGTTGTAAAACTTTCCGGTTCGTTTTTCATACCTGGATATACCTTCAATGGTGGTAACCCAGATATTGCCCCTTTTGTCTTCTGTAACCTGTTGTATAACGTTGCTTCCTATGCTTTTAAAATCATTTTCTTTACTATAATTGAACACATGGAAAATATTTCCATCATACATATTGAGGCCATCCCAGGTTGCCACCCACAATAAATTACCGGCGTCTTTAAATATATGATTGATCGAACTGTTGGAAAGCCCGTTCCTGTTATCGTAATGCTGAACAAAAAAAGGATCTGCAGGGTTAGCATTTGCCGGCATCCAAAGGCAGGCAAAACAAAGAATAATATAAAAAAGGCGAAAAATCCTGCGGGTGTAATGCAAATTATGCCGGGCTGGTGAGGACACCAACCCAGGCAGATAACTGTGGGCGGTGTCCGCACCGCCCACAGTTACAAAAGAAAAGTGATAATTTGGAATGGACTCAATCTTCCTCATTATTATTAAATTGATTAAGAACAAATTGAAAACAATCAAGCAATCAATTATTCATTTCACGTTTATACAATGTATCTTTCGCCTGCACAAGTCACTCGCCAGGTTAAAATAAATGAGCTTGTAAAGATAGCTTTTTGCCGGATGGCGGTATCTATCTGTTTTAAAACTCCTGCACTTACTGTTTCCGGCTGGAATAGAAGGAAGTTTGAATCAGTTTTTGTATTGAAGAAATAGTGTACGGTTATACTACCTTTCGGCAACTATACCTGCCGCAAAATTACAGTGGGTAAGTTCATCAACCTCCTCTGAGCCTCCCGGAAGCCATGGAATGAAAGAATGAACCAATAAAAACAAAACACCATACCAGGTGTTGTGCGTAAAATTAAAACCGCTCAAAGCAGCCATCACAATAAATTTTTATGATTAAAACACGTTGAAAAATCATAAAAAAAATGATAATAGTCATATTTTAATCAGCTGGTTTTAATGAACATTTGCATATTCAAAATAACAAACAATCCATTTATTAATTTAATATTTATTATTTATGAAGCACGAAAGTAAACTTCCATTTTATGAATCTTCTTCCGTTAAATCTGAGTTAGAGTCATGGGTAAGCAGTATTGCTAACCAATGCAAGGCAAAAAATGTACATTGGTGTGATGGCTCTAAGGAGGAGTATGATAATTTATGCGAATTATTGGTAAAGAAAGGAACTTTTATAAAATTGAATGCAGAAAAGCGTCCGAATAGTTTTGCCTGTTTTTCTGATCCAAGCGATGTAGCAAGGGTAGAAGACAAAACCTTTATCAACAGCAGAAGAAAAGAGGATGCCGGCCCTACCAACAACTGGATGGAACCAAAGGCAATGAAGCAGATCTTAAATGGGTTGATGGACGGAGCCATGACTGGCAGAACATTATATGTAATACCTTTTTGTATGGGACCAGTTGGTTCCCCGTTTTCAAGGTACGGCGTTCAGTTAACCGACTCTGAGTATGTAGTTGTTAATATGTATATCATGACACGTATGGGTGAGAATATTTATCCTTACCTGCAAATAAATCAATATGTAAAATGTATACATACAGTAGGCGCACCAATTAACCCGGCGGTTCCGGATACCAAATGGCCTAATAATCCAACTACCAAATACATCTCTCATTTTCCTGAAGAAAGGTTAGTGATTTCCTATGGCAGTGGCTATGGTGGAAATGCATTGATGGGTAAAAAATGTTTTGCACTTCGTATTGCTTCTGTAATGGGAAGAGAAGAAGGATGGCTGGCAGAACACATGTTAATTTTAGGTGTCGAATCTCCTCAAAAAGAAAAAACCTACGTGGCTGCAGCCTTTCCAAGTGCGTGCGGTAAAACTAACTTTGCCATGATGATTCCTGCAAAGGGAGTGGATGACTGGAAAGTGACAACCGTAGGTGATGATATTGCCTGGATACACAAAGGTGATGATGGCGAGTTGTATGCCATCAATCCGGAAGCCGGCTATTTCGGAGTTGCACCTGGTACCAACTACCATACTAACCCGAATGCTATGGAAAGTATTAAAGCAAATACCATCTTTACCAACGTAGCCATTACACCGGATGGTGATGTATGGTGGGAAGGAATGACCAAAGAAATGCCGGAAGGATTAATTGACTGGCATGGTAAACCTTATGATCCAAAAAGTGGCGTGCCTGCAGCACATGCCAATAGCAGGTTTACAGCACCAACTTACCAAAACCCAGCCATTGACAGCGAATGGGATAACCCGAAAGGAGTACACGTAGCAGCATTTGTATTTGGTGGAAGAAGAAGCACGGCGGTACCGCTGGTGTGCCAATCATTTAACTGGAACTTCGGTGTTTATACTGCGGCTACCATGGGAAGTGAAACCACTGCAGCAGCTTTTGGTGAAGTAGGTAAAGTAAGACGTGATCCATTTGCAATGCTACCTTTTATGGGATATAACATTGGAGATTATGTAAATCATTGGTTACAATTTGGCCGTGACTTACCCAATGCGCCACGTATATTCAGTGTAAACTGGTTTAGAAAAGATGAAAATGGCAAATTTCTATGGCCAGGCTTTGGTGAAAACATGCGTGTATTAAAATGGATCGTTCAAAGGGTTCGTGGTGGTGCAAGTGCTGTTGAATCTCCTATTGGCTGGATGCCACGTTATGAGGATATGGACTGGACCGGTATTGAAAATTTCACCAAAGAGGATTTTGCGAAAATCATGACGATTGACCGGGAACCATGGAAAGAGGAGTTAATGGGTCACGAAGAATTGTTTGCGAGGTTTTACGACAAGCTTCCTAAAGAATTCTTTTTTATGAGAGAGTTATTATTAAGTTCTTTATGGCGTTCACCAGAGCATTGGGCTTTGGCACCTGAACATGTATAATTTATAAATAAAAGGAGTGGATAGTTTTATCCGCTCCTTTTTAATGATACCCGTCTGTAAAATTCCTTAGTTGGTTTTTGCGGATTAATTCATTTGAATGTTTTGCACAATACTTGTGTGCACCCTATGACGATTGATTGTTTTAAACGATTGCCTGCTGTATGTTTTTATCCTTCATCTGTTAAAGTAATTATCCGCAGTCCGATTTGGCCAAACGACCAACTTTGAATTTCTATAAAGCGATTACCGGATTTATTGTGATGATCTAAATTAAATACATTATGAATTGGTTTACTCAATTGTTTACAGAACCTACCGTAGCCCAGGCTGTTATCGTCTATTCATTGGTAATAGCAGTAGGCATAGCGCTTGGCAAAGTTAAAATCCTGGGCATTTCCTTAGGTGTTACGTGGGTACTTTTTGTTGGTTTATTCTTTTCTTATTTTGGTATTACCATCAATAAAGAGACAGAACATTTTGTAAAAGAATTTGGCCTCATACTATTTGTATACGCCATTGGCTTACAGGTAGGGCCCGGCTTTTTTGCCTCACTTAAAAAAAGCGCATTGGGAAATAATAGCCTTGCTGCATCGGTGGTCATTTTAGGCGTTATTATCACCGTCATTTTTTTCTATGCTTCCGGTAATCATATTTCCATAATGGCTGGTATAATGAGCGGTGCCGTTACCAATACCCCCGGGCTTGCTGCGGCACAGGCGGCAGTAGTTGATTTGAAAATCCAGGGAGTAGACAATGCTACCATTACCTTAGCGTATGCAGTAGCTTACCCTTTCGCAGTAGTCGGCATCATTCTTTCACTGATATTCCTGAGAAAGGTATTGCGTGTAAATGTGGAAGATGAAAAAGAATTACATCGTAAACTAAATTTCTTTCAATCCAACCGGCCGCTTTCTACCCATATCCGGTTAGACAATAAACAACTGATAGGACAACCCATCAGGATGATCTTTAAAATGCTCAATGAACCGGTGATTATTTCCAGGATGTTTCATAACGGCAACATCATTACCCCAACCCCGGATGTTGTAATGGCTGAAGGTGATGTAATGTTGTTTATAGCTCCTAAAAAATTAATGGAAAAAGTAAGATTATTGGTGGGTACCGAAAGCAGTATGAACCTCACTACTGAGGCTACCAGTAATTTAATATCCCGTATGATAGTGGTAACAAGAAAGGAAATTACCCACAAAAGACTGGGAGATATTGCAGAAATGCAATTAGAATCCCTCACCCTAACCAGGATAAAAAGAGCTGGTATTGAAATGGTGGCCCATGGCAATATATTTTTGCAATTAGGCGATACGATTACAGCGGTGGGTACAGAAGAAAGCGTAAAGCAATTTTCAGAAGTAGTAGGTAACTCATTAAAAAGATTGGAAGCGCCTGATTTGGGGCCCATTTTTATGGGTATTGTTTTAGGCGTGATATTAGGTAGTATCCCTTTTTATATACCAAATATCCCGGTGGCTGTTAAAATAGGCATGGCTGGGGGACCACTGATTATTGCGCTTTTCCTCAGCCGTTTTGGAAATCATTTATACCTCAATAATTATACTACCAGCAGCGCCAACATGATTGTAAGAGAAATAGGCATCGCCCTGTTTTTGGCCAGTGTAGGATTAAGCAGCGGGCACAACCTGGCTTCTGCATTTAGTGATGGAAGCGGGTACCGATGGATTTTAATGGGCATTACTATTACAATGGTTCCGGTGATCATAGTAGGACTGGTGGCACATAAATTTTTCAGGAAAACTTATTTCGAAATTTGCGGTTTACTGGCCGGAGCCTGTACAGATCCTCCCGCCCTTGCCTTCGCTTTAAAACTTGCGGGTAATGATATTCCTTCGGCTACCTATGCCACCGTATATCCCTTAACAATGATTTTAAGAATACTGGCTGCCCAGTTACTGATCTTATTTTTTACCTGATCCAATCATTCATCCTTGTAATAACCAAATTAAAAAGACATCTTATTTTGTGTGAACAAATAGCATTTTGCTTTTATAAAGCAATTATAAAATGAATACCATCATAAAAATATCACGTACCCTTTTTTTTATCACCATTGCATTTTTGGTGTTGCAACCAAATTCATTTGGCCAGGTCAAAGCCAAAGAAGTGAATACCCAAAGTCAAAGTTGGTTTAGTATTAATAACACTATCCGGCTGCATAAGAAATGGGGTGCTGTTGCTGATTTCCACGTAAGACGAAACAATTTTATGGCCAACCCTGGTTTCTATTTTGCAAGAGCAGGTGTAAATTACTGGTTAAAGGATAACCTTACCCTTACCCTGGGATATGCCCAATTATGGGCCGCTCCGTCTAACCCTGACTGGCATCATTTTGTGAAAGAAAAACGGATCTATCAACAGGTACAGTTGGTTACCAAAATTGGGAAAGTTGGATTGCTAAACAGGCTTAGAAATGAACAGCGCTGGCAAGAAAGAATTGTAAACGACCAGCCCATTCATAGCAATAAATTTTCAGACAGGATCCGGTACCTGCTAAGTATCAACATCCCAATTTTCAAAAATCCACATTATCCGTCGTTGGTAGTTGCAGATGAAATAGCCATTCAATTTGGAAAAGAAATCATTTACAATACATTTGATCAAAACAGAACCTTTATTGGTATTAAGCAACCCGTAACCAAACACCTTAGTTTTGATGCAGGGTATATGTTACTGTACCAGCAAAAAGCCTCCGGATACCAGTATGATAAAAACCATACGTTTCGTCTCTTTTTTTATTACACACCTGATTTCAGGAAGAAGAAATAAATTTTTGCAGCACTGCCTGTCCAGTGGCCGATTGGTGAAAAAGAAACCGCATTCAATTGATTTATTAAACCGCATTCAAACAGGGCAGCCGTATTTGAATGCGGTTTTCATTTTTATTTCATTTAGTGTAATTTGCATTTTCATAATTTCACGTACAAAAAAAAACAATTCAAGCTTTCAAACAATTACATACCCGGAAAATTAATTTTAAAGCATATCCGCAAAACAATTTAAATAAATATGGCAAAAGTAGCACCCATCATCACAGCGCAAATTGGTAACCTCGATAAAAAAGAGCTGGAAAAACTGGTATTAAAAGCAGCCGCAAAAGACAAATCATTTCATGACCATTTGCTCGTCAATTATTTTGACAAATCAGATGGTGAACAGGATTTGTTTGAACAGGCAAAGGAAGACCTGGACAAATTATTTCAAAAAAAATATAAAGGCTATGCTGAAGAACTCCAGTTGGCAAATATGTTGGGTGAATGTGCAAAAAGGATTACGGCATTTTCAAAAATTTGCAAAAACAAAAACCTGGAAGCAGACCTGATAATGTATGTATTGAAAATACCCTTTTCCAAGCCAGGGAACTGGTTTGGCACTTGTTTTACCGCTTTCAATTTTAAAGTGGTAACACTGCTAAAACGGGCAATAACCCTGGTGCAATCCAAAATGCATGAAGACTTTAAAATTCAGTACCTGCCTAAAATAAATGATTACCTCGACAAGCTGCACCGGTACTCATCGCACCTGGATTATGTTTATTCCATGCCAAAAAAAATTGATTGATACAAGCACTCATTACATTCAGCAACAAACTTTATTATTTATTGAACAGGACTTAATATCAAATGGCAAATGCATCTTTTGTAACGGACTGTTTGATCAGGATGAAATAGGAAAACACCTTGCCAAACATTTGTCGCAAAAGGAAAAGGAAGACATTGGCAGAACCACCAGTACTTTTTACCATATCATTATTGGTGGGAATGCATTGTTTTTGCATATCCTGGTTAGGGGGGATAGTAAAATGAAAACAATCGATAATTTCTTAAGATCAATCTGGCTGGAGTGTTGTGGGCACCTTAGTAATTTTGGCTATAAAAAAATTTAATATCCTCATGTCGGAAACTGTAGCCAAAGTTTTTGCCGGGAAAATAAAAATCTTTCACGATTATGATTATGGTTCTACTACCCAGGTAGATTTAAAAGGTGGAAAATCCTATGCACTTCATCTAAAGGAAAACCTGCTGCTGCTGTCAAGAAACGAACCATTAAAGTTAATGTGTTAGGAATGTACAAAACAACCCGCAGCGTACCTTTGTACCAGTTGTGAATGGAATAAAGAGGCTATGTATTGCGAAGAATGCGCCATCAAACATGAAGCAACTTGTGAAGAGTTTGCAGATTATGCCCGAATGCCAATAGTAAATTCTCCCCGGATGGGTGTATGCGGATATGAAGGTGGTAGTATAGATAAAGAGCGGGATAGAGCATATAAAAAATAAGTGAATTGATTTGTCAGAGATAAAATTCCTTGGTGACTCACTCTTTTGGGGGTGACTCACCAAGGAATTTTGAGAATTGAATGTCATTCTATTTGTGATATGCCACCATAATAAATCGCAGTTTAAAGAGCATGAATTTGATAAAAATACCCCTATTCAAAATTAGAAACTTACCTAAAATCAAAATACAAACTCCCGCTGATGGGTGTATAATTCAATTGCATATTTTGCTGGCTTTGTGGACCCAATAAATCAGCCGCCTGGAATTTTGTACCAATGGCGGAAATAGCATGCATAAAACCAATATTGCCTTCGGGAAAGGGCGGACTGGTATGATCATTTTTTTGCCCTTTGGGTTTTTCCGGTTGCAGCATTTCTAAAAATATATTTTGCTGATCGGTGTACACGGTAAAGTCGGATTCTTTATTATGTAGCTTCACCCAGTATAATTCTGAATGCCATCCCTTAAACTCAGGGTAGTTCCAGCTTTCGCCGGTAACGGTGTTGTTGTACGCTTTGTTCCAAACACCCAATTGCTGGCCCTTCATCCGGTTCTTCCAAACACGGTATGGCCCACGCCCCATCCACTGCATGCCGTTGATTTTTTCTTCCGGAAAGTTGAATGTGATACCCATAAAATCCGAAGCACCTCTCTGTGAATAGCTGTATTCCAGTTTTGGCAATTGCCCGGTTTTAAAAATCCATTTTACATAAAATTTTGTTTCGCCGTAAGAAGGCTCAACAATGTAAGCATCGCCCTGTTGATAATGCCTTAGCCCGGAGAGTGTAATTTTTGCTCCTGCCAATGCGGGACCGCTGTTCAACGAAATTTCCTTTTTACCATTTAAAACCTTTTGCAGAAAGCCGGTGGTATTGTCAAAACTATAGCCAATGCCATCGCAGTTAATTACTACACCGGCAGATGATTCAGTTGCCGTAACCGCCGACTTTTTTGTAATGTTGATTGCTTGCTTAGTGATGTCTTCAGGATATTGCAACGCCCAGCTCCAGGTAAATATAGCATGTCCTTTTGGATCATACCCGGTTAGATATAAAGCATCTGCATTGATTGCTGAAGGCCAGTTGATATTCAGCCATCCTTTATCGCCGGGTGCCAGTGAAGGCGAAGTGCTGATTCCTTTTTGAACAATTTTTTCTTTTGATGCTGCATCACCTGCCTTAGGTAATGATACCAGCTTCCATTCAAATTTGCATTGATTGAGATTGGTATACAGGTAACGGTTTTCAATTTCAATTTTACCGTTAAATTTTTTAGGGAATGATTTCGTATCGATATAAACCGGTGACCATATTTCTTTGATGGTATAATAGCTTGCTTCCTTTTCGCGGTGAGGGCCCACAATACCATCAGGCGCCGCGTTACCGGCTACATCAATTTCATTTCCTTTGTCGGTACGCACCACGCCTTCATCATGCAATGCCCATAAAAAGCCGCCTGCAAAGCCACGGTGTTTCATCATCTCGTTCCAGAAATCATCCAACCCGGCACCATGGCCCCCATCAAATAAACCATGCATAAATTCAGTTGGGTAAAAAACATCATTATTATACAGCGCTGCATTGGTTACATAATTAAAATCGGGATAGTGTTTGGAATCGGTTCCATTGAATTTTTCCCATGGATGCATTACAAAACGCTTTTGGGGATCGTACCAGTTGTAATCGCCATCCAGTGCACGGTTCCAGCCACCTTCATTGCCATTGTCCCAGATGATGATGGATGGATGGTTTACATCACGCAGCACCAGTTCCTTCACCAGCTTTCTGCCCACCAACGTATCATACGATTTTTGCCAGCCGGTTAATTCATCCAGCACAAATAAACCGAGGCTATCACATAAATCGAGAAACTCCCTGTCGGGCGGATAATGCGACATCCGCACGGCATTCATGTTCATATCCTTTATTAATCCGATGTCCATTAAATGGATGGCACGGCTCAATGTTCTGCCACTCTCCGGCCATTGGCTATGACGACAAACACCCTTCATAACAATTTTTACATCGTTCACATAAAACCCATCCTGTTTTCTAAATTCCACCGTACGGAATCCAAACCGCTGGCGAATAGTATGAATTGTTTTTGTACCTTCTTTGATGGAGATAATGGCGTTATAAAGATTGGGTTGTTCCGCATTCCATTTTTTTATGCCGGTAAAATTATTTTTTAGATAGTTGCTGTCAGCAGCACTTACCCTAAAAGGTGTACCGATTTTTTTACCATTCAATTCCTGCACCTGTATTTCTACTGACTGATTTTTACTGGTATTCTTTGAAAACACCTGCATGCCAAAAGCCCCATTTGCCTTTGCATCCACTGCCACTCTTTCAATAAAAGTTTCCGGAACAATCTCCAAAAACACGGGCCGAAAGATGCCACCAAATAACCAGAAATCAGCCTGGCGTTCTGCACGGTTAACCGAATTATTGGCCGATTTTTTACTGACCGTTACTTCCAGCAAATGATCACCGCCGGCCTTTAACACGCTGGAAATATCATACCTAAACTGGTAAAAAGCGCCCTGGTGAATGGGGCCTGCCAATTGACCATCAATCTTAACTTCGGTATCCGTCATAGAGCCATCAAACACAATGAATATTTTTTTATTGCGCCAGGATGGATCGGTTTTGAAGGAATGCTTATACAAACCTTGCTCTTCCTGATTTATAGCATCCTGGTAATAATTAAACGTGCCAAAGCCCTGCTGTTCCCAACAGGAAGGCACAGCAATCGTGGTCCATTTACCACTGTTCATCCCCTTTGTTACCATAAAATCCCATGGCACGGTGTGATCTTTATCGGTACCGGACAAGTACTGTATAATGGTTTGCTGGGCATAAAGGAAACCGGTGTTAAATAGAAAGAGACTGAAGATTAAAAGATTTTTTTTCATTTGACGGTGCTGATTAGTAACTATATAATTTTAATGACAATACCTTCGGTAACCAACAGGTCTCTAAAATTGAGTGCCACTGCATGTATTTTTACCAACAATTTATTGTCACCTGGTGAGGGTAATGCAATTTCCGTTACCGATAATTTTCCATTCAGAATTTTGAAGCGTTTCATTTTCACCCAAATCAATAGTTAAAAATAGTTGGAAGATGACCAATATAAACACCTGTCATCAATGGCAAAAATATTCCTATTTTGTGTTTACGGCAACACAGCTAATAATTTCTTTTTATTTTAAATGATTTTCAAAGATGCTGTCTGCATTAAATGTTACTTTCTCTTTTACAAATCAATAAAGCTCCATCAGTACCTGCTTAATAGTCTCGTATTTAGTCCAGGGAATAAAGTGATTGGCGCCAGGTATTAGTGTAACGTTAACCGATGCGGCATTAATCAATTTCTTTTCGGCATAGCCTGCATTACCAACAGGTACAAAAGTATCTTTCGTTCCATGTACAATGAATACCTTGCATTTTACCCTGTCAAATTTATCCTGCAAAGCATATACATCTTGCTTGAAATAGACGAGCTCTGTGTTACTCGGGCGCATTGCGCCGGGCACCAGGTAACGCATTACACCGGTATTAAGGAGGTAGCGCCAACGCTCCTTTTTCTCTTCTGCCGGGTCGACAGAACCGGCCAGTAAAACCAGGCCACTGAAGAGGCCCGGGTTATCTGCATTCAATTGTATGATGATTGGACCACCTAGTGAATGCCCCACCAGGTAAAGTGGTTTCCCGTTTTGCCATCGCTTAAATAAAGGGCTCATTAACGCAGACTGGTATTCCAAATGTTGGGCGTCTCCAAAATCGCTGTAGCCAAAACCGGGACGGTCGACCGAGATCATCCGGTAATTTTTTAATAAAACGCTATCCTGCATATACTTGGCGAATGCGTCCCAGCTACCGGGTGAGCCATGTACAAAAACAATGGTGGGTAAAGTATCATCACCGGTTTTTGCATAATGCAAATTCCTGTGATCAACCTTTACGGCTGACGTAGTTAAAGCCACCCCCGCAGTAGTAAAATCCTTTTTTGCTTCGGTATCAGTTATTCTAAATTTCATACAGCCCTGTGCCATCACCAACCACAAAACTAAAAATACTGCCATCCCAAAAAATGAACGCTTCATAATTTTTCTCCATTTCATGCTTAAAGCTACGTAAGCTGATACGGAAAATTGTTAACCGATTATTAATAAATAAAAAAGGTGTAGGCTGCAAGGAATTGCGACCCGTTCATAAAATTGTTTTTTTAATAACACAGTGTACGATTCTATCAGCCCATTTTCCCATAATCCCAACACCATATCCATCTGGCTATTTAGTCTTTTGTTTTTGTCTTCTTCCAATTTCAAAACTTCCTTCCATAATTCAGATGGTTCAAATTTCTTGTCAGGATTATTTAAAAGAATTTGAACAGCATTGAGGCCGTAACGCTTGTTATGTTGTGAATTGGTATAATAACCAGCGGGAATATCTTTCAGCATTCCTTCCTGGCATAATCCGAGGAAAGTACTTTTTGGACATCCTTTTTCCTGGCTGTCTTTAGAATCGGGGTATTCATTCTCTACGAAGAATTGCCAGGTTTTTACATGAGAGATTTTATAATCCCTCGCAACCTGAGCCGCTTGTATGGCTACTTTTTTATAACTCATTCTATTTTAATTTTTCACATTTAAACTTGCTATAATCGCCCTAAAACTCTCCAGCCCCGCTTCTAAATTCTCCACTATATCCAACGCCAATACATCAGGATCGGGCAGGTTATCCAGATCCGCCAGTGACTTATCTTTTAACCAGGTGATATCCAAACTCGTTTTATCCCTTGCCATAATTTCATCGTAGGTAAATTTTCTAAAGCGGCCTTCAGGATTGGTGGTGGCGTTAAAAGTTTCTATTCTTTTATGCCTGTTCTTTGGATTATAACAATCAATAAAATCTTTCAGGTCATCCAGCTTTAGCGGGTTCTTTTTTAGCGTGTGGTGTATGTTGGTGCGGTAATCATATACCCATACTTCCTTTGTCCATGGGTCTTTGCTGCTGGGCTTACCATCCCAAAACAATACATTTGCTTTAACGCCATTGGCATAAAAAATTCCGGTGGGCAACCGCAGAATGGTATGCAGATCGGTGGTTTCTAATAATTTTTTTCTAACCGTCTCTCCTGCCCCACCCTCAAACAAAACATTATCGGGCAACACCACTGCGGCGATACCGGTGGTCTTAAGCATGCTCTTAATATGCTGTACAAAGTTGAGTTGTTTGTTGCTGGTGGTTACCCAAAAATCCTGGCGGTTGTAGGTGATGTCTTCTTTTTCCTGTTCGCCTACTTCGTTGGTAAAAGTCATGCTACTTTTTTTACCAAAGGGTGGATTGGCCAGCACATAATCGTACCGGGTTTCACTGGCTGCAATGAGTGAATCATTGGGCGATATCATGGTATCGGC
>JBBQTL010000052.1:0-25967 GCA_038213285.1 Chitinophagales bacterium | reverse complement strand
AAAAAAGTATGACCAGTACGGAAAGGATTGGCAACATTCAGAACAGTTTGAAAAAGCACGACAGGCAGGCGGGCGGCAGGCAAATACAGGTGCAGACTTCGGAGGCAATTTTGATGGAGATGATTTTTCTGATTTCTTTTCTTCCATGTTCGGTGGGTCGGGCAGCAGGCGAACCCAAACAAAATTCAGGGGGCAGGATTATACCAGCGAACTACAGCTTACTCTAAGAGATGCCTATACTACCCACCAGCAAACCCTTGCCATCAACAATAAAAATGTACGAATTACCATACCGGCAGGAGTGGAAAATGGCCAGGCAATAAAGCTGAAGGGATTTGGTGCTCCGGGTATCAACGGCGGCCCTAATGGTGATTTATATATAAACTTTTCAATCTCTAATGATCTGCGATATAAGCGTTTGGGAAATGACCTCCATATTGATGAGCAGCTTGATTTATACTTAGCCGTATTAGGGGGCGAAATAACAATTGAAACATTGAGTGGAAAATTAAAATTAAAGATACCTGCCGAAACACAAAATGGAACCAAAACAAGATTGAAAGGAAAAGGGTTTCCGGTTTATAAAAAGGAAGGAGAGTTTGGAGATTTATACATTACTTATGAAATAAAAAACCCAACTCATCTTACAGAAAAAGAAATTGCGTTATTTAAAGAATTGGCATCATTAAAAGATTAAATCATTTTGTATGCATACAGATCAATTAATACAGGCAGATACATTTTGTGTTTACCACAATATTGAGTTTTCTTTCATCAATGCATTGCATGAATATGGATTGATAGAAATCACTACAAAAGAGGATGCCGCTTTTATCCCCGAAGCTGACATCAAGCTGGTGGAAACGCTGATCAGGCTGCACAATGATCTGCATATAAACCTGGAAGGCGTAGAAGTAATCACTTATTTATTGGAACAACTAAAACAACAGCAAAATAAATTAACCCTGTTGGAAAACAGGCTGCGTTTTTATGAACCCTAAAAAATAAAGGTGACACCTTTATTAAAAGGTGTCACCTTTATTTTTCTGAAGGAACAAATATCATTGAGATAGAATTTACACAGTGCCTGGTATTTTTTTTGGTTAATCTTTCACCTTTAAATACATGGCCCAGGTGACCTTCGCAACTGGCACAAACAATTTCAATTCTCCGTCCATCTGCATCGGGTAAATGTTTTACCGCCCCGGGTATTTCATCATCAAAACTTGGCCACCCGCAATGCGAATCGAATTTATCAGCAGAAAGATACAATGATGCATTACATCGCCTGCATACATAAGTACCTGCCTGCTTATTATCTGTATACTCACCAGTAAAGGGGCGCTCTGTACCCTTATTGATAATCACATATTCTTCCTCTTTCGTTAACTTATTATACTCCATATTGAAACTCTTTTGATTAGAATGATTGATTTATAAAACACAAAAATTACCATTATGTTTAGAGGTGAGGTCGCAAGAAATTTAAATCCTTTATAAAAACCAGCTAACCAAAGCTTGAGCTATGAATAAGGAATCATCAAAAAAGATTTTGGGTTTCAGATTGAATGCACAAAGACGGCCTATTCAAAAAACAAATTTATTTTTTGATATAATTTTCGGCCAATCCCAATGAAGAACTATTAAATATATCAAAAAAAATACTGTTTAACATCGTCAAACAGTATTAACAAAAATTGGATTATAGATTTTAAAGCGAGTGTTCGTAGTATTGTCTTGTAATACCGATTGTTTTTTCCTGCTACTAAACTTCTTAGATGATCAACCGATACTCTTATCAATTAAATTATACGATCTATATTTAAACGAAAATTTTATTTAGATTTTACAAAGGTTGGAAACATTTAATCAAAACTATTACACAATTATAGTTTTATGTTGCATAATTCACTGTTCAATACTACTGTTAATTTTATAAAGATATTCAAAATTTCTAAAATATGAAAATAACCATTAATAAATTTGAAAATTCAAAAATAATTTAGAATTCATAAAGATTATGAATCTATATCCTAATTCCGTTACGATGCGTTTGAACCATATTTAATCTGACAATTCCTTTAAAATGGTGCTGATCGAAAACTAAGCTTAAACGAATTTCTTTAATGGAGCGCTATGATCAACAATCTATTCCACTTATAAAAAAAGTCCCTGTATAAACAGGGACCATACCAAAACTAACTGCTTTAGAAAACTTGCATTTGCCAAATAATCTTTTGCAAAAGTCCGACTTATTTCAAAAAAAACTTTACATAATTGCAAATTACTTTTGTATTATTCACAGAAAAATGGGTGTACTATTTTGCAATTCCCTCCTTAACCGGGGTCATTCGCTCCTTACTACCTAACACCTTCACATAGTTGAAAATAATCAAGCCTCGTATTGCTATTTTTATACGCTAAACAGCGTGGGCCATGCGGACATTAAGTATTAAAAAAAGAAGAGCCGGATTGAAATCCAGCTCCGTTTTTATCCAATATCCTATGAAAACCCTTTTGTGAAGTAAAGGCATTTGGCATTGGTTATTGTTACACAAATCTTATAATTTGCTATATAATTCACTGTTTTTTTTACAAGTAACCGGGAAAGAAATAAATCATTCGTTAAAAGGTATCGGGATGCATGAGCGTCATCATTTTTCATGAAGAAAACTAATTTATTCCAGTATCGGCTAAAGTGAGATTAGGATAAATGTGTTACTATCTATAACTTTTCCATGTACCAGTTAAGGGTTTTTTCCATTGCTTTATAGTGCATCATTGTTTGAATAGCTTTGTCTAATCTTGCAAAGGCAGTCTCGCTTTTAACTATATATTCAGCAGCCTGCATCTTCATACAATTTACAGCTACTTCAATTTTATCCTGTGATGAAAGCATGATAACAAAAATTTCCGGATGCAATGATTTAATATTGCCAAGTGTTTCCAATCCATCGAGAGCGTTTTCCTCAATTCCATTTAAAAAGTAATCCAATACAATGATATCGGGCTTTTCAAACAGGTTCGCCAGGCAAAGCTCGCCTGTAAGGAACGTTTTTATATGATAGTTTTCATTATTGCTTAATTCGGCTACCAATAATTTCAGGTACAATTCGTCATCATCTACCAGGAAAATGGAAATTTGCTTATTTGTACTCATACCGCTCATTTTAAAATTTTCTAAATAGCCGAATATTATGTTGTGCTTAATTCAATGAGTTCCTGATTCAGTTCAATAAATGCCTGTTTACAAACTGCTTCTATTTTTAATACCATTTCCTCTATTCCATTCAACTGATCGGGGCTGCCTTTATAGTCCTGTAATGCATTACTTATATCTCCAAATTTCTTATCAATACCCATAATAGCAAATGAAGGATGTATTTTATGTGCAGACGAATTTAATAAAACCCAATCCTTCTTAGTTATACTTTCTTTCATCGATGATAGTAACAAGGGTGTTTGATCAAGGTATATCAGGATCATTTCTTTAATAAGGGAGTCTCCTTTGGTCCGTTGTTTTAAATAGGTAAGGTCAGTATATTTTTTGGTTGGCCCTGGTGGCAAATTATTCCCAGGCGCACCGGTCTCTTTATGAGACAAAGGTATTTTCAACAAAGCGATCATTTTTTTAAATAGCAGTTTTTCGTCTATCGGTTTGGATACATAATCATTCATACCCGCCGCTATACATTTTTGCACGTTCTCGTGTGTTACGTCTGCAGAGATGCCGACAATGGGGACGTTTAATTGAAGCGTATTCCGTATATATGCAGTAGTTTCAAAGCCATTCATTTCAGGCATTTGCAGATCCATTAAAACAATATCAAAATTTTCACCGTCGTGTTGTAAAGCATTTTTAAATTTTTCAATAGCCAATTTCCCATTTTCAACAACGAACATTTTAAATCCGAAATCAGCCAATAATGCTTTCATCAGCAATTGATTCAATGGTATATCTTCGACTACCAAAACGTTGATATTTTTGATAGCCTCATCCGGTATAAATGCCGGTTCGGGTAGAGTTGCCGGAGGTAAATTTGTTTTATTAAAACTTAAGATGAATGTAAAAACAGACCCCAGGTTTAATTTACTTTGTACCTGTATGCTTCCCCCCTGGGCTTCGATCAATTTTTTAGCAATGGAAAGTCCCAGGCCAGTGCCTCCAAAAATGCGGCTATGATCTGTATACACTTGTTGAAAATTATCAAACACTACGGACAGTTGATCTTCCGCAATGCCTATTCCGGTATCGGCTATCGAAAATTCCACCTCCACTTTTTCCTCATTTTCTTTCAGCATACGTACGTCTATGGTAATTTTTCCTTTGTTGGTAAATTTTACTGCGTTACTCATCAGGTTTAAAATAACCTGGTGCAACCGAACCGGGTCTCCACTTAGGACTGACGGTATCAGCGGATCGTATAGGTTTACAAGTTCAATATTTTTTTCCTGCAATTTTATTTCAAATAAATGCAGCATAGATGATATGGAATCCTCTAGTTTAAAAGGAACATTTTCAAAAGACATTTTACCGGAGTCCACCTTCGCCAGGTCAAGAATGTCATTGATCAAAACGACCATTAAATCTCCCGATTTGTTTATTGCGTTTACATATTCCTGCTGTTTAGCGGTTAAATCAGTTCTCAACAGCACTTTCGTAAACCCGATGATGGAATTCATCGGAGTACGAATTTCGTGACTCATATTACTCAAAAACGTTTGTTTGGATCTTACTGCATCTTCCGCGGTTCTGGCAGATAATTCCGCCAGCTCTTTTGCCTTCATTAATTCATCTGCCACCATTTTTTGCTCATGAATATCCGTAAATGAGCCAAACCATTTTGTAATTTTTCCATCCTCGTCCTTAATAGGAGAAGCCTTGGCGAGGAACCAACGAAAACCCCCTGTTTGTATGTCCTTAAACCGGTATTCTACCTGGTAAGGCTCGCCCGTTTTTATAGATTGATACCAGGCTATAATACATCTTTCCTTGTCAGCATCATGCAACAGAGGTATCCAGCTTTGTTCCGCTTCTTTTTCTTCATAGCGGGAAAAGGTGTACCATTGACGGTTGTAATAATCCAGGTTGCCATCGGGTTGAGCCGTCCAAATGATTTGTGGAATAAAATCCGCCAGGGTCCTGAATTTCTTCTCACTTTCTATTAATTTTTCCTCCGCTACTCTTTTATCTGTGATATCCTCAATTGCCAGTAATATTAATTTTTCATTGCCTGCTTCCTCCTTCATTTCACGGGCATTCAATAGCATAATACGCTCCCCGATATTCGGGAAAACCTGCCTCACTTCGTAGTCAGCAAATCTTCCTTTATCAGGAATGATATTTTCCAGCATTGCTCTCAGTTCAGCAATATCCCACTGGCGTTCCCCCAGTTCAAACATTCGCTTTCCTTCCGTTTCTATTTCGCTTACCATAAAGGTTCTGTAAAAAGATTGGTTGGCACTTTTCACACGAAGGTTCTTATCCAGTATTAGCAGCGGTTCTTTTATGGTAGTTACTATGGCCTCGGAATAATTGCGTGCTTCAGTAACCTGTTCATTCAGGCTAATCATTTCCTGGTTGATGACGATCAATTCCTCATTGGTGCTTTGCAGTTCTTCCTTGCTGGTTTCCATTTCTTCATTCAAACTCTGTAGTTCCTCACTTCCACTCAGTAATTCTTCGTTGGCGCTCTGCAGTTCTTCATTGGCAGCCTCCTGGTCTTCTGTGATGGTACGCATATCTTCACGGGTTTGTGATAGCTCCCGCTCTAAATGTTGAATGCGCAAGTCCTTTTCATCCAAGGTAGTTTTGGACGATTTACGACCAGAGGTTTTTATTTTACTGAATGGAACGATACTATTATCATGAAAAAGTACCAGGTAATGAGGTTCAATTACATTTCTCAGCGGTATCGCTTCTATGGTAATATTTCGGGGCTCTCCATTAATTTCAACCGGGATGCTTTCTTTTATAACCGGCTCTTTATCAACCTTGGCCTTGTGCAGAATATTCCGCAATTCAAACGCCAGCCCTTCCTTTATCATTTTTAATAAATTAAAACTAGCCCTGCCCGGCGATGGCTCCAGGTACGAACCGGTGGCCCCCCGGAAATGTACAATTTCCATTGCTTCATTTACCACTACACCGGCGGGAGTAAATTTACTGAGCAAAATATCGTCTGCCGTTTTTTGAAAATCTGCCAGTTTGCCTTCTGCTTTTAACGTGTTATCAACTTCACGAAAATTTTGTTCGCTCCGCGGGCTGGCAACGTGCATATACCTGGCGGGAACATCTTTGCGTAAAAAAATTTTATCATTTTTACCAAAGGTTGCAAACAAGTCGGGAACACTGCTACAGGTTTCTGACTTACCCAGCCATAAAAAACTTTTTGGCATCAAAGCATAATGAAAAGTTGTCAATGCTTTTTTTTGCAGGTAGGGCTCCATGTATATCAGCACGTTTCTGCAACTCACCAAATCCATTTTTGCGAATGGAGGATCCTTTAAAAAATTATGCAAGGCAAACACACACATATCCCGGATTGTTTTGATTACCTGGTAGTCACCATTAATCTTAGCAAAATATTCCTGTTGCCGCTTCGGGCTGATGCTGTCGATTTCCGTTTTTGAATACACCGCTCTCCTGGCCTTGGCTATCGCCGGCTCGCTGATATCTGTTGCGAATATTTGTACCCGGATGTCATTATTTAATTTGCTGCCCTCGCCTTGCAAACTATCCCTGCTGTTTAAAAATTCCTTTATACAAATTGCAATGGAAAAAGCTTCTTCCCCGGTACTGCAACCCGCCACCCACACCCTGATTGGTTCAGTGGATATTTTATTTTTTACAATTACCGGAAAAATACTTTCGCATAAATTATCATAGCTTATAGGGTCGCGAAAAAAAGCTGTTACCGGAATTAAGAGGTCCTGGTATAATATATCCTGTTCATTCTTATGCTCCCGCAAAAATTTCAGGTAATCTGTAAGCTCTTCATTTTTATTAAGCGCCAGCCGGCGTAATATCCTTCTACGGATGGTAGTTTGTTTGTAATAGGTAAAATCGGTCCCTTTTCTTATTCTTAGCAACGCAAGTATTTGCTTAAAGATTTCATCATCGTGATGGGGTAAATTCTGCAGATCCTCATCACTCCGATTGACATGCCCTATGATATCCAATAATCGTAAAGGGATTTCTTCCGGTGGCAAAATAAAATCAACCACACCCGCTACAGCGGCGCTATTTGGCATACCTGCATACTGTGCGGATGCTTCGTCCTGCGCAAAAGTTAGCCCCCCGTGATCTTTAATTGCCTTTAGCCCCCGGGTGCCATCAGAAGCGGTACCCGATAAAACTACACCAATTGCTTGTGACTGGTGTACTTCTGCAAGCGAAGTAAAGAAAAGGTCGATCGGTAGATTCAGTTCGTTTTTATTTTTTTCGGGCCTCGGGCTTAACTGTAAAATACCATCATTCGCTACCAGCATCTTATTGCTGGGAATTATGTATATATGGTCAGGCACTACTTTAACATCATCTGCTATTTCCAGCACGGGAATATTGGTAACCTTCTGCAATATTTCTGGAAGCATGCTTTCACGCCTGGGATCTAAATGCTGTACCAGCACGTATGCGATACCAGAATTTTCCGGAATCGCTTTCAGTAATTTTTTAAACGCATCCAGGCCACCTGCCGATGCACCAATACCTACAACCGGAAAAAGATTTTTAGATTTAACCTGCTCCTTATCATTACTTTTTGTTGTCATTCCAGTTATTTTAGGCTCCGTATATTTCCTGATTTTTATTCCGGCTTTTTTATCCAATTTTTCTACGGCACTCTGTAATTGTTATTCTACTAAATATTCTCAAGTGCATTGCGTCGTTTATTCTTCAGTTTTTTAAAATGCGAAGGCGTAAGCCCTGTTACTTTTTTAAATTGGTTAGATAAATGTGCTACACTGCTATAATTCATTTTATAGGCAATTTCTGTAAGGTTAAGTTCATTGTACACCAGCAATTCTTTTACCCTTTCTATTTTATGGGCTATCAGGAAATGTTCAATAGTAGTCCCCTGCACATCGGAAAACAAATTGGAAAGATAAGTGTAGTCGTGATTGAGTTTCTTACTGAGGAATTCAGAAAAATTCATCTTCAAAGGTTCCTCAGCATAATGTATGAGCTCTATCACCGTTGTTTTTATTTTTTCAATCAGCATGCTTCTTTTATCATCCATCAGTTCGAGCCCCGATTGAAGCAAGCCTTTTTTTAATGAGGCACGCATAACTTCTGATAAATTTTCCATAATCTCCACTTCTCCTAAATCTACCATTACGTAATGAAGCCCCAGTTTCTTCAACTCTTCTTTTGCAACTATTTTACAACGGCCCGAAACCATATTTTTTATGTAAAGTTTCATTTATTAATATTTTTTTCTACCACAAATAAATTGAACTCTTTGCAGGTTATATGAAAGTACAATTACCAGAGAGCCGATTTTCTTATTAAACGAGGTTTTTCTACCTGTAAAGATGATCAACATACCGAATGAAAAGTTACACAATTCTTAATATTTGTTACACAATTTACTGGTATTATGATATTGATTTCCGCCCCTGCGTCTAAAAAGTAAACTTTAGAAATTAAAAAACTTAACCTGTGGCAAATTGAATTAGTATCCAAACTAAAAGCGTTCAGCAAAAACGGTCCAGGGAGATGAAATTCTTGTAAGTAATTATTCTTTGAATATACAGGCATTGCAGTCTTTTGAAGGGCAATGGTGAATCAATATCGTTTATTTAAGAAAAAATTCAAGCAAAGGAAAAATTATGCAAAGGAGCAAAGTTGATTTTATTCTTTCCTTACGTCCGATTTTATTTGATTGACGTTTCTTCATTTACCAATCACCATTGACCATTCACCATTGACCATTGCCCATTAACCATTGCCCATTCACCATTCACCATTCTCCATCTTCCAATAATAATCAATGTAAAAAAACAGCAATTATTTTTTTGCATGTTTGGAAGGAATGATAAACAGTGGAATATCTGAATGCTGCAAAACTTTTTCCGAAATACTTCCCATTAGTATCTTATCCAATCCACGCCTGCTATGTGTACCCATTACTATTATGTCAATGTTCATTTTTGCTGCAACATCCAGGATGGCTTCAGCACAATCGCCTTCACTAACCAGTGTGGTGATACGGTCATCGCCGAGGTGTATTTTTGACTGGTGCAGGAATTCCTGGGAAGCTTTTTTCACTTCGGTTTCATCTACCAGCATCAGCATATCAGGCGAACTAAACCCGGTGTACCCCATTATGGGAGAGTAATCGAGGGTTGAATAGTAGTTAGGCTCAGCCACTACGTGCAGCAGGATTACTTCTGCGTTCATTGCCTGGGCTAATGCATAGCCGGTTTCAGCGATGGTTTCCGCAGTAGGATTATAGTCCAATGCAATCAATACTTTTTTCATAATTTGCTTTTTTTTATACCCTTTTGCGTTCGGATATCAATTAATCTGTATTTGCAACAGGGCTTTACTTTTTTAATTAATTAGCTTTCTTAAAATTAAACAATGTTTGCGGTACAATCGTAATAAACTGTTTAACGGGTGTATTTCAAATTCCCCTTGCTCCGGCGGGGCAACAAAAGCAATTTACATTTTTTTTAAAAGGGATGTTTATAAGTAATAAAACATTCGCTTATATAGCCGCCTATTTGCCCTCACCCCCAACCTCCCGATGCATCGGGACAGGCTCTCTCCCGAAATAATCTGGATCTTCGACAAGGGCAAGGGGAGCAGAGTCTGAAAATTAGAAATTGTATTCGCTTGGCTATCAGACAGCTAACAAAGGTGTATAATTGTCGCAGCATCCATGGGTTGCTTAGTTTTAGTTTTGCCGTTAGGTATACAGATTACTATGGTTCATTAATAACTCATCGTGCGAACGCCTTAACGGCGATTTACTTATTTGTTTAATCAATATCAAAGGATACCGCTGCAATTTCAAGCCATTAAAATGTAGTTTTTTCAACAACCAAAAATGTTGGGGATGATTGAACCGGTGTAATAATTACAAATACTGAAACGCATGTGTGAATAAAAAGTGACCCATATATTTGGCAGGGTTTTTACAACAAATATCAGGGGTGATAAAAATGATGTTCTTAAAATGTATTTTTGATATGATACCGGGACGGCTGGTTTAGACAGATGAAGGGAATGATGAACGTTTTCACGCCGGTTCCTGCTTTTTATACAATCATGCAATAATTAATTTGAGAAATGAAAAAAAAAATTAGCGGAATCATTTTATTTGTAAAGAAAGTAATATTAGAATTTTTTGATGACAATGTATTGAAGTATAGTGCCTCTTTATCTTATTACACGGTCTTTTCACTGGCTCCAATGCTTATCATCATTTTTGCAATTTGTGGGTTATTATTTGGCAAGGAGGCCATCCAGGGGCAGGTATATGGCGAAATAAAAGACCTGGTGGGAGCCAATGCGGCGCTTCAGATACAAGAGACGATCAAAAATATACACCTTACTAAAAATACACCCATAGCCACATTTATAAGTATTGCCATTTTATTGGTGGGTGGCACCGCCATTTTTGGAGAAATACAGGATTCGCTTAATAAAATATGGGGACTAAAAATAAAAAGTAAAAAAGCATGGTGGAAACTGATTCTCAGCCGCCTGCTCTCTTTCTCACTGATAATCAGCCTAGGCTTTGTATTGATGGTTTCGCTGCTGCTCAATGCATTGATAGCCCTGGTGGGTAATCATTTGAACAAGCTTGTTTCTGGCGTTGGTAAAATATTTATACCGGTAATTGATAACCTTGCCACCTTTTTAATTACTGCCGTAGTATTTGCTGTGATTTTTAAAGTGTTGCCGGATGCAAAAATAAAATGGAAAGATGTAAGCGTGGGAGCGTTTATTACTGCAATACTTTTTACGCTGGGTAAAATCGCCATCGGGTGGTATCTTGGCCAAAGCAATTTAGCCACCATTTACGGAGCTGCCGGATCGGTGATTATCATCATGGTGTGGGCCTATTATAGTTCGCTGATACTTTATCTGGGTGCCGAATTCACTAAAGTGTATGCCACACAATATGGCACCAAAATACAACCCAGCGACTACTCGGAGTGGATAATAATTGAACAAATACCCGTTGCAAATGCCACATTAAAAGAAGAAGTATTAAAGTAGTTGTATCTTCATAAAAAATTTGGGTTTATGAAGAAGAGTGTATTGGTTATCGATGATGATGTGGATATGTGTGCCTTGTTAAGCAGGTTTCTGAGTAAGCATGGATATATAGTGGATACTGCACACAGCAGCAGCAAAGGAATTGAAAAATTTAAAGCCGGTAATTTTGATGTAGTAATTTCAGATTTCAGGCTGGGCGAAAAAAAAGATGGTAAGGATGTATTAATTGAAATTAAACAACATAATCCTGCTACCATTGTACTGATCATTACCGGGTATTCAGATATAAAAATAGCAGTAGATGTAATTAAAGCAGGTGCTTATGACTACATCACCAAACCACTTGTACCGGATGAGGTATTAAGTGTTTTAAGTGCAGCTTTGCAAAGCCCATCCAACACGGCGTCACCGGAACCATTTATTGGCAGCACAAAAAATGTCAAGAGAGGCAATAATCAAAACAGCGAATTTTTAGTAGGCCAGTCCTCCACTACCAAAGAATTATACAACCAGGTAGAAATGGTAGCCCCTACCAATTATAGTGTAATATTATATGGTGAAAGTGGTACGGGAAAGGAAGTGATTGCCAAAACCATACATGAATTAAGTAGCCGGAAAGGACGCCCCTTTATTGCAATGGATTGTGGCACATTATCAAAAGAGCTGGCAGGTAGTGAATTATTCGGGCATGTAAAAGGTGCGTTTACCGGGGCCATCAACGATAAGGAAGGCCATTTTGAACTGGCCAATGGAGGAACCCTTTTTTTAGATGAGGTGTCCAACCTTTCTTCGGAGATACAGGCTTCGTTATTGAGGGTAATACAGGAAAGGAAATTTAAAAGAATTGGTGGCAACAAAGAAATGGATGTGGATGTACGTATCATCGTAGCTACCAATGAAAACCTGCAGGATGCATACCGCAATGGAAAATTCCGGGAGGATCTTTACCATCGTTTCAACGAATTTGCCATTAACCTCCCGGCCCTGAGAAACAGGAAAGAAGACATCCTGCTTTTTGCCAATTTCTTTTTACAAAAAACAAATGCAGAACTGAAGAAAAACGTTGAGGGATTTGAGGAAGACGTTTTGAATATGTTTACTAATTATGCCTGGCCAGGAAATTTAAGGGAATTCAGAAACGTTATCCGGCGATGTGTATTGCTAACCAGCCAAGGTAATATAGCAGCATCTACCCTTCCTGTTGAAATAACGGGTGCAAGCATTTCACCTTCTTCTCCAACCCCGCTACAGGTGCCCGGTGAAAGCAAACCGATTTCACTGGACTTAAAAGATACTGCTTCAAGGGCTGAATATGAAACCATCATGCATGTATTAAAAGAAGTAAATTTCAATAAAACAAAAGCTGCCGAGCTATTAAAAATAGACCGGAAAACTTTGTACAATAAAATTAAAAGTTACGAAGATATACAGCAAGACAGTAATGGATAACAAATAATGGATCTTTTCCTGGCAGATGTTAATAACGTGATCGACAGTATATTGCGCTCAATTTTCTTTAATCGTTTTTAATGATTGGTATGTAATTCTTCTTCGCTTGCGGGCTTGGAAAATGCACTACCTATTTTATGCATCAGGCTGGAGATCGGACCTTCCATTTTGTTAGTATTGTCATCCAACGTATCATCATTTAGTAAAGCGCCCATGTGAAGAGCTTCCGGTAAATACAACAAAATATCATTCCTTTGCTCTGCCATAAAATCCTTTACATTCATTTTTGTTGCCCCAGGTTTTATATTTGCTCTGATTAACCTCACAGCTTCTTCACATATTGAACTCAAATGCTGCTGTGTATATTCAATTGACTGAAAAGAATAAGCGGCTATTTTTTTCACTACTTCATCCTTCGTATCATCTAAAAAAAGATTTGCCCAAATTGTGGAAATATCTCCACTTAAGATATCCTCTGCTCCTGCATCTGTCGTTGAATACTTATATAGACCGGTTAATACAGCAGGGATAGATGCCTGGCTAAAGCGGTGTTCATCCGGCTTATTGTCATTTACCTTAACCTCCTGAGTATTAGGATCAATTTTTTGAAGCGGCGGATACTGAAGATTATTTTGGATCGTTTCAATTAGATTGATTGACATAAAAAATGTATTAAAAGTGATGCAATGATTATATACCCCTATTTACAAAACCGTGCCAATGTAATAGCTTGGTAATCGGAAAAACGCTTGTATTTTAATACATAATATTAAGCTGGTATTATTGTAGAATATTTATTATAATTGTGCTAATCCCAAACACAATATATGAAAAATTTTCTACTTGTAGATGACCATGTGGTAGTACGGTCCGGCATAAAAGCCCTGCTGCTTCAAACATTTAATCCGGCAACAGTATATGAAGCGTTTGATGGAGAAAGTGCACTGGAAAAATTGGCAGAAAGAAAATATGACCTTGTGATGCTGGATATACAGATGCCGAATACAGATTCGTTGACCTTAATGCAGTTGATCATAAAAAAATACACCGATGCCAGGGTGCTGATCTTTTCCATGGCTTCGGAAAATGTGTATGCAAAACGTTTTTTAAAAGCAGGCGCCAAAGGGTTTATTTCCAAGGAAGCGCCAATGGAGGAAATAGAAAAAGCCGTAGCCCAGTTACTGGACAACAAAAGGTATATCAGCAGTAACCTTGCTGAAACACTTGCTAATGAAAGTTTTGAAACAAAATCGGAAAATCCATTTAACCGTTTATCTCCCAGGGAGTTTGAGATTGCTACACTACTTTTATCAGGGCAAACCATTAGCCATATAGCCATTTCTATAAAAATTCAGGTATCAACAGTAGGCACCCATAAAGCAAGGATGTTTGATAAATTAGGAGTTGCCAATTTATTGGAATTGAAAGAGATGGCGAATACGTATAAGTTGTAAACCGGGTATTTGAAAACACGATAAGCAATATCCCTTTCCTGCCTGACTAAGCAACCATTAAATTCTTGCAATAATATACCAACCTATTCCATCACTTTGGATGGTCACAGATTCGTACTGCGCATTAATAGAAGTATAGGTTGTTGCACCATCTATTCTTTCAGAACCATTGGCATCTATTGTCACAGTTCCACTACCAGAGTCTATTTTTTTTATAGTATATATCCTGCCAATACAATTTGCGGAAGGTGGCAATGTAATGGTTCTTCCAGAACCGCCATTACTCATTAAAACAAGGTTACTAGTACCGTCCAACGTGGTATTGCCGGTAATCTTAAGTACTGCGGTTGCTAATGAACCTTCAATATGTAAAGAACTTGATGGCGTAGTTGTTCCTATACCAACATTACCTCCCGCCAATATTCGCATCCTTTCAGTGCTGGTTGTCATAAAGATCATGGGAGATGCAACGTTTGTTGAAAAATAAAAAGTATTACTATACGGAGCACTGGCAGAAGTATTGCCCCACCCAATATTTCCAACTTGTGTTCCCGCTTCATTTTGAAGGTCGATTGAAGTGTACCCATCTGCGGCAGTGTTTCTAAATTGCATCATTCCTCCCAGGGCCGGTAAATTTCTTACAATATCAATCGGCTTTAGTGGTGTTGCTGTCCCATAGCCCACATTGCCCGTGCTGTCCACCACCATTCGTTCTATATTATTGACCCTGAACCTTAAGGATACATTGTTGGTAGAGCCTAAAAATTGCGAACCGGCAGTAACGGTATTACCATTCATATTCCATCCCGATGCCCCTACGGATACAGCCCAGGTAGGCACTCCTCCCGCAAGGGTTAATACATGACCATTGGTACCTGCTGCTAACCTGCTCCAGGTATTGGCAGCAGATCCATACAGCAAATCTCCTGTTGCTACTACTGTTTGCCCGGTACCGCCCTTGGTAGCCCCAATTGCAGTAGCATTCCACGTACCGGTGCCAATAGTTCCCAATGTAGTCAATGAAGTTTGGCCAACGTAGGCGCTGCTAATGTCTGTCACACCGGATGTTAATGTAATTCTGTTGGCGGTACCTGTAATGGCCGCCTGCGCCCTTGCATTGGTAAAATAAAGATTTGTACTGCCCTCGGCTATTGAATCCGTGTTTAAAGAAATAAACTGTTTGTAACCGTTTAAGTATTTTGTGATGGTATTAGGTGCGGTAATGACCGGTTCGTAAGTAGCCGCTGCTGATGTGGTAGTCAGGTAAGTACTGTTATCATAGCTGATTGTTGTTCCGGTTGCTTTTACAAAACCGGAACCATTGATGATATCGATACTCCCGCCCAGGGAGGTGGAAGTACCCTGGATGGTGATGGCGCTGTTGGCTAAATCAGCATTGGGAATAGCCGCTACATAACTCGCGGTAGCGCCACTGAATTTGGAATACCCTGTGCCGCTTAAGGCCGTTTGCTTGTTATTAAAAGTATTCCAGTCGGTACTGCTTAAATACCCATTTGCGGCCGTGGCTGCCTGGCTGATGGTAAATGCGCCGGTAGCGTTGTTGTAATTTAACGGGGCAGTAGCAGAAAGTGCGGTAAGACCAATACCGCCTAAACCTGCCAGTGTATAAGTAGGTACATTTAATGTGTTTGAAATAAAACTGGCTGCACCACTGCTACCGGTGGTTGTAAGGGAGATGGCTGCCTGCTTACTGTTAAACAAAGTCCAGTGGGCTGCTGATAAAGCTCCCCTATTGGTCGCCGATGCTGTTGGTACATTCAAAGTAATCACCGGCGTTGTGGTACCTGTTGTCACGGTAGAACTTAAATTCGTTCCGGATGTCCCCAGTGTAATTGCAGAAACGTTGGTTACAGTGCCAACCGAAACATTCCCACTACCTAACAACGTATTGCCATTTACCGTTTTAATGGATGTGCCGGCAACAAGCGCTTCCTGTTTTCCGTCAAAGGTACTCCAGTCGGCAGAAGACAAGGCTCCCCTGTTGGTTGCAGAAGCAGTGGGTAAATTAAACGTATGGGTTGAGGCCGAACTACCGATACCAAAATCAGTTCCACTTGTGCCGGTTGCCAAGACTTGTGTAGCCGATGTTAAACCGTTTAAGGTGGTTATGGCAATACCAGAACCTGTTGCCAGGGGCGTCCATACGGGAGCAACAGTTGTTCCGGTATTTACTTTAAATACGTTGTCCGTGGTATTAAATATCAATAACCCATTGGCGGGTAAAGGGATGGCATTTTGCAGGGTGGTTGTCATCCGTGGGGTAAGAAAGCCTTTGTTGGAGCTGCTTACATCCAGCATGGCACTTGTATCTGGAAGGTTGCCATTTCCATTGATGGCAATATTTTGAGCGCTGACTTTTGTAAGCAATGCAAGTTGACTAATCAACAGCATCAATAGAAACTGCTTTTTCATAAAAAGGATCTGATTTAGATTATTTTTCAAGGTTTGGATATACTGTTACTAACTTCACTCATCACAATTGCAACACATCATTCATTCTGTCACTAATCATTCATCACTCATTCTTCATTATTCATCATTCATTCATTATTCATTATTCATCATTCAACAAATGCATTCAGCGTATTACGATTGTTATCCACCCCAATTATTTCCAATTGGTAAATACCAGTAGGTAGTTTAACAGGAGCAGTAAGCGATTGGGTGCTGTTTGCACTGCCATTCTGAACAGTTTTGGCAAATATCAGTTGGCCATTGCTATTGGTTAATTTAATTTGATAGGTTCCGGCAGGCTGGTTCGTCATTAACAGGTTGATCACATTACCAGTTACCGGGTTGGGATAGATACTAAATCCACTGTTGTCTTTTCCTATCGCCACCTTCACAATAGAACTATACTTAATGTCGCCGCTTTGATCATAACATTTTATCCTGTAAAAATTAGTTCCCTGCACAGCATTAAGGTCTAACCAACTGTAAGTATTGTTGGTACTATTTGTTCCGGATACGTTCACTAAACCAACCTGGCGGAACACCGAACCGTCAGTAGATTTTTCTACGGCATACTTCGCCATATTCAATTCATTTTCCACTTTCCATACTACCGCAATATTGCTATTTGCCTGGTAAGCCTGTACACTGGTGATAGTAACCGGTAAAACCGAAACGCTGGTTTTAAATACAATCCTAAACCTGTTGACGGCCGAAGACGCAGCAGCGGCATTGATACTGAAATTTACTGTTGTGGTACCGGAAAGGCTGATTAGCGCAGTTGTACCCAGGTAGCTATCTTGCAGGAAGCCCATCATACCTGGTTGATCGAGGCCACTAACATCAAATACAAACTGGTATCCTCTTCGGGTTGTAGTTGTCAGCCGGAAATAAAGGGTGTCGTTACCGGTAAGGGCAGGCCTTCTTTCAGCAGCAAGCAACACGTTGTTTCTAACGATGCTGATATTTTCATTCGTGTTAGCAAATTTTACCGCATCATCGAGGTTAACATCCGCAGTATATTGATTATCAAATTCTGCAATTACGCCATCAGCCAGTATTGTTTTACCATTTGCATCTAATAAATTCAAAGTGGTAACTATCTGGCCTGTTCCCATCCCTGCAGGTGTATTAGGATTTACCGGCCGAAATATGCCATTGATATTATTTCCCGATTTGCTTGATTCAGTAAAGTTGAGAGCAGCAGCCCCATTTGAACTCGTTTGAACAAAAAATGCCTGGCTGGATTGAATATCTTTAGTTTGTGTACTTCCTGGTACAGATTTTACATATATACCATCATTGTTTAAATCATCCATCATTACATATCCACCAACTGAATTAATAGAGGGGTCCCACACATAAAAGCGTTTCATAAGATTGGTGCGGGAAACATTGTTGAAGTCAATTGGCGAAGCATAAGGATTACCGATTAGTGTATACTTGTTAGAATCAGGTGAGGCGGTAAAAGTCTGGACTCCGGTTTGCAAAACACCAATACTGGTGATCGTGGTAATGTTACTGTTGGCCACATTGGTATTGATAGGGTTGCGGTCGCCTCTCAGAAAAACAAAATAACCTGTATTGTCTGCCCTTCCGTTTGTACCTGCCGAAATGGGTACTTTAGTGTTCAATACGTTTGCAAAACCCTGAGTCATATAATTAAACCCCTTCATTGAGACATTGCTCAGGGCACTAGCATCCAGCCCGTTACCTGCTGCACCGGTAGCGTTTAAACCAGTGACTAATGTACCTGACCCAACGGTGTAAACACCTTTATTCTGCCAACTGTTATAAATGGTATTTGAACTGGTAACCGGCGCTGTCATTAATCTCCAGGCTCTTCTTGCAGGTATAAAACGTTCTACATTTGCTTTACCAATAATGTTGCTACCGGAAGGTACTACATCTACTCTGGCAGTAAGGTTTACATCTGAACGAAGGGTAAGATTACTGTCGGTAAATAAATTGCCGCCATTTACAGCCAACACATTGGTAACTATTACAGGGGATTTTAAGGCAACCCCATTGGCAGATTTGGATACAGATAAGTTATTAAAAGTAGTTGGATTGCTTCCTGAAACATATGATATAAGGGTGTCATTGTGTCCACTGAATTTAACGGTACTTCCTCCTGCTATAAATGTTCCATTATTTTGAAAAGCCAGGTTATTGACCACCAATGATACGCTGCCATTCAAAACCATCCGGCTTCCGGGGTTAATGGTAAGATGCTGTGCGTATGAGGAGAAGGCTGTTATAAAAAGTGAAATAAAAAAAACGAATGACAAACGGCTTGCTTTTGCAGCAATGTTGAAAATGGATTTGAGAGAAGCCTGGGCAATTATGTAAAAAAGTTTCATACTTGGGTTTCAGTTTTCAAATATTGAGCGATTGCAATTCTATTTCTCAACTATCATCCTCTTTTTTCTATCAGGTTGTAGTTAAACTTCTACAAACAAATAAATTTCGAATCTGGAAACGCATTTATGCGGGTGATATTGTCTTTGAAAATCTAAAAATTTAAAATTTTATTCCTTCCTGGAGAATATTTTAACCGCAATATTTTCTCTTTTACCTGATATTACATCAGGGTATCAATAATTATATTACTGACAACCAGAGTTTTATAAAATAACTTCTAGTACAATTTTCTTTTTGAAGGAAGCCATTTCCTAAAACTGGATTTGCTTAAATCTTATTCGATTGAGACTGTAATATTTTTTCTACAAAATTTATTTTGAAATTTGATTGCAGAAAGCTGGGAATAGCATTTGAATGATCTGTGCAAAAAGCGATTTCTAAAATGTATGTAATTTGGATTCTATAGATGGAGCTTTGTCTGCCCTATCTTATTTGACAGTGTGGGATCAACGAATGTTCTTGTAAGGTATCAGGCCTGATGTTTTTAGGATTTAAATACACTGAATTCAAAATGCTATATCGAAGCTGCAAGAATGCAGTGTACAACAATATTTGTAAGCACCTGTTGATTGAAAAAGAAGTAGCGGTAATTGAATAATGAAATGTTGTCAAAGCTGGAGTGAGTTGCCAGTGAAACTGGAATTCAATAATTATAAACCGGAATGGATGAAAATATAAACACCAGAATGACTATCGGATAGTTGCACATATTATAATAAGGTAAAGTACCTTAACAGACAATGCCTAAGGCTATACGAAACCCCAAAAAAACTTCCCTTCAAAAAAAGTATGTATAGCGTATCAAAATTGATCTAACCGTTTTGAATCATTCGAAATAATAACTATGCCTGTGCCGGCGGACCTCCGAAAGTAAATGGAATTTCAATCTGCTCTAAATCCTGGACTGTTCCATTGGCTGCCTCAAATTTGTTCACGTTTTCAATCATCGCTTTCATAAAGCGCTTGGCATGAAAAGGAGTAAGTATGATCCGGCTTTTGACTTTACTCTTGGGCGTTCCAGGCATTACGTTTACAAAATCTATCACAAACTCAGCATGACTATGGGTAATAATAGCTAGATTGGCATATTGACCTTCAGATACTTCTTCAGAAATTTCGATATTTAACTGATTGGGTTGTTCTGGTAGACTATTCATATTCGTTTAAATTTGAACAAAGATAAACGAATATGATGAGTGATGATGATGAGTGATGAATAATGAGTGATGATTGATGAGTAATGATTGTCTTGTCTATATTATCAAATATCCATTACCTAATTATCAATTATCCATTTGTCAATTATTAATTATCAATTATCCAATTATCCATTAAAACTGGTACTGCGCCTGTATTTTAACTTCAGTTCTTTTATTACCGGCTATTTCATCCAGGCCTGTGCCAATTATGGTTTTACCTTGATATACAGTTTGTGCCCACCGAAGCCAGATACTTAATTTACTGTTTACATCATAATTAAAATTTACATAGTACCGGAATCCGTTATCGTAAAAAACCGGAATGGAAAAACTGTATAACACATCATTTTCATAAGCATACAGGCGGCTGTCGTAACCATCTGTTTTAAAATATTGTAAACGAACACTACCTGAATATTTTTTCATCAATGGTTTAAACAAGCCATCCAAATAGGTTAAAAACCCCTTTTCCTTTACGGCACCTTTTTTATCAACCCAAACCATTTCTACCCGGTTACGAAATGTAAACATTTTATTTAACCGGTAGCTGGTATGGTACCTCATATTTTGCCGGTTCCCGGACAGCACCGGTGTCAATACCTGGTTATTGAGATTAAAGTTTTTGGATTTTGATTCTGTCCTGTATCGAAAATACATATCTAATTGCTTATTGGGTTTGTAAGATACCTGCGCCATATAATCTGTACCGGTAGAAGGTGCGTCTACCTGGTACTTCAGCCATGGAAATTTATAAAAATCTGCATAAGCATCAATCCGCCAAAATACATGTGGCCTTATGCTGATCCCTGCATACAGTCCTTTTTCATTAGTAGGAAATGTATTCTCAGTAAACGCATTCGTATACAATGACTGGTAACTTTTTGAAATGTTTCGGTAAAGCAAACTAAGGTCAGTTTTGGCATCAGCACTCAACACCAGGCCATTTACAAAAGCCTTATCCATACGACTGGTAACCGCCACCTCACCAAAAAAATGAATGTTCTTATACCCATAGCTATAATCAACACTGTAGTTGCCAAAACTGTTTCCGGATAAAGCATAAATATTATAGGGCTCTGGTGATTTACTAACAGGTAGTTTAAAATGATACTGCACACCATTCACTCCAAGGTGAAACCTGTTTGTATTGTAGGCCACATTACCCCCTGCTACAAATTGCCGCTGCACTCCTTTGTCTGAAACTTCACTTTTGGTACGGTGCAGACCAGAAGTTTGAAAAGAAGAAATATAGTCATCATAAGTAATGGTATCCGGTACCAGGTTGCCATCTACATTTTTATAAGATACAAAAGCGGTGGCCTCCATATTATTTTTAGCCACTGTAATACCTGCCCCACGATGAAAATTAATTTCTCCGGCAGAATTATACGGCCTCAAAACCGCCAGCTGTCTTTTGATATTGGTTACATCAGCACTTTTTTTAAATGCAAGGCTTTGCCACTGGGTAAGGCCCTGCCCAAGGTTTACCGTAAAATCACCAATGGCAATTGATTTAATGAAACCGATATTTCTTGCAAAAAGATGAGCAGAATAAAAATCAAATCCATTCTTTTGGGCACCTTTAAAAAATTGTTCTCCGGCATCCTTTTCGCCAACTATACCATACTGCAGCAGATTTTTAAACTGGTATTTATACCTTACCAACAATTTTTGTTTTGATCCCGGATAAAAATTATTTGCCGTTGCCGGATTGAGTTTGAATCCCTTCTGGGTTTCAAGCACCTGGGTAACCCTTGCAAGCAGCGTACGGTTTCCTCCTTTTAGCCGTTCATTAAAAGATGTAAATACATTGGAAGGAGTACTCACGGTAATGTAAGGCCAAAGTCTTTCAATCAACGGGAGGTCAAGGCCCGGAACCGCCTGCAATTCATAGATACTGATAAAATTTCCAAGCAGGGTTCTGTAGCGAATGATTTGCTGAATCTGAACAGGAGTTAAAATGGTGAGTTCTTTTAATGCGGCAGCGTTAGCGGAATTAAGATTTAAAGGATTTTTTAAGAACTGTCGCATAGATTGTACAAAAGAATCATCTTCCGTTTCGGCATCTTCATTATTTTCTGTAATCGCCTCCAACTGTTGCTCTGTTATATTAGGCGGTGTTATGGGCACTTGTGAGATGAGGGCAAATGGCAGAAAGAAAAACATGAAAACCAGGGCGGCTGTGATACCCTTAAATATGTAAGCAGTATACCTGCATGCCTGTTTTTTCAGCCCTGTACAACTCATCAATATTTTTATTTGGGTCGTCATTAAAAAAAGGGTTATCAAAGGGTTAAATCTATCAGCCCCATTTATACCGCTATTCAGATTCTCCGGGAAGTTGGGATGCCTGCTTTCCAAAATTGAAAATGAGCAACAAGCCCGGCGACCAGCCCAGTTGTGGATGGTAGCTACCACTAAAGTCTAAACGGAAATTATTCCAACCAATTCCTGCGCCACCATAAGCCGTGGAAGATGCGGATGAAATGCCCGCCCTTATAAAAAACTGTTTCATAAACTGGTATTGCATTCCCGCATTCACATTAACCGGGTAATCTTCTTGTCTCACTATTTCAGCACTCACAAAAAACCGGTCGGATGCATCATAACCCAGTCCGATGGTATAAGCCGTAGTTACCTTTTCTTCTGTTTTAGAAAATTTGCCTCCCACAGGATTGTACACATGAAAGCCAACATTCAAGTGGTCCGTTAGATGAATCATTGCGCCAATTTCAAAATTAACCGTATTGGCACTATTGTATCCCGGAACCCGGTAACCATAATAATTAAATTGAACGCCAATATCTATTTTTGATCCCAGGCTTCGGGCATAGGCCAATCCTGCCTGGCTTTCATTAAAATTTTTGAAACCACCATATTTAAGGTTTACGCCGAAATTGCCCATTGAAGACGGCATCGCCACTGCAACAGTATATAAGCTGGTAGCTGCCAGTAAAAATCTTCTTTCGCCATACACCCCTGCAGCAGCTTTCTTTATTTGAACCAACGCAGCCTGGTTATTTACAAATGAAAAAACATCATGCTGCTTTGTGCTATATGCGCCCAACCCAGGGTACAGTGATGAAACAGGCTGTCGTAAGGATTGAGCAATCCCATAGTAATACAGAAAAAATAAAGGGGCGATTAAAATAAGTAAATACTTCCTCACGGTAGTAATGGTTTATTCATTAACAATATATGATAAATTCGTTATTTAAAACACGATATTTAAAATGCCCGATAAAATCATCCGGCATTTACACCTGGTAAAGAAAGTATATCCTAACATGATGTTGATCCCACCAAGAATATTATGGGTTGCTATTCAAACGATTCTTCATCAGAAAAATCAGGTATCAAATATCCGATCGCTGTCGGATCAGACATCAGACATTCTCGTTAATTTTGCCGGATGCAAATTTTAGATGGCAAAATTGTATCGCAGTCAGTAAAAGATGCGGTAAAAGAAAAAACAGCCCGGTTAAAATCAACCGGAAAAAAGACACCTCACCTTGCTGCGGTATTGGTTGGATCCGATGGAGCAAGTGAAACTTATGTAGCGAGTAAAGTTAAAAGTTGTGAAGAAGTTGGCTTCACCAGTACATTGATACGGCTTGATGCAACAATACCCGAATCAGCGTTAATTGAAGCGATTGAAAAATTAAATACGGATGAAGATGTGGACGGGATATTGGTACAATTACCATTACCAAAGCAAATCAGTGAAGAAAAAATAATCAACCTCATACACCCGGATAAAGACGTAGATGGATTTCATCCAATGAGCGTGGGTAAAATGGTGCAGGGACTGCCAACATTTTTACCGGCAACACCTTATGGAATTTTACTGATGCTGGAACACTACAAAGTTGAAACAAAAGGCAAACACGCTGTGGTAATTGGTAGAAGCAACATTGTAGGAAGACCCATCAGCATTTTATTGAACAGGAATACCTACCCCGGTAATTGCACGGTTACAGTTTGCCATAGCCATACGCATAAGTTAAAAGAAATTTGCTTACAGGCAGATATCATTGTAGCCGCATTGGGAAGGCCGGGATTTTTAACTGCCGATATGGTAAAAGAAAACGCAGTAGTTGTGGATGTAGGAATTACAAGGGTAACCGATGCAACAAAGAAAAGTGGATTTGCCATTAAAGGTGATGTAGATTATGTGAACGTTGCGCCTAAGTGCAGTTTTATAACCCCCGTGCCTGGAGGGGTAGGCCTTATGACCATTGCAGCATTGCTGATGAATACGTACAATGCCTGCACAGCTAAAAATGAAAATTAGCAATGATGAATTCAGAATAATGATCCGATAGCGAATCATTATTCTGCATTCATTACTCATCATTTACCTGGAACGCTGCTGCTTTTACTTCTTTCAAATTGAAAAGAGAACAGGTGACTAAATACGATTATTAGTTTTATTCAGTTGGCTTTGGTTAACAAGTTTTCAATTCAAATAGACTCTATTTTCTTTTTTTCTTGATAAAAAAAAACAAAAAAAATCAATCCGCCGCGGCGGATGATTTCTTAACGACTTATATTGAAAATTTCTACATGTCCCGACGAACGAAGTGGAACTCGGGAGCACTTTTTATTCGAGGCCGTAAAAACACCCGGAGTGCCACATGATGCTTAAATGAGTAATTATTAATAATGATCATAAATTTCTTGAGTAAACGACATTGATTACTTATTAGGCGTTACTCATTACTCTTCACTCATCTCTCTCATCAAATTAGTTCACATCCTTCCCGGTTTTCAGCTTTTCTATCATTCCTTCCACATTTAATTTATTGGCATTGTCCGGAGCCTGGGTAAGGGCTGCATTGGCAAATTTCAATGCTTCCTTATATTTCCCTTCACTACTTAGCGCTCTTACCATTCCCATGTTGGTTGTAAACACATTGGGATACTTTTTAAAGTTGGCTTTAAAAACTTCTGCGGATTCGGATACCTTTTTACCCGCCAGCAACTGACGTGCATAACCATGTACCTCCTGCATAGATCCAAGTGGCGCAGCTTCCTGCATGATTGCAGCCGCCTCAGTTGCTTTACCCATTAAATTCAATATCCTGGCTTTGGCAGATAAAGTCCTGAAATTTTTCTCACCGATAAACTGCCCGCTGATAGCATTATCGGTCCATAGCAATGCCTCCTCCAGGTTGGTATTATTATCAGCACTCCAGTTGGCGGCCTGTACAAACGCCTGCCAGCTAAAACCTTTGTCATTTTGCAAGTCCTTTCTAAAAGAGGATAACTGGGTCTTTGTTATATCTGTTGCTACTTTAAAAGGAAAGCTCCATTTTTCCCACTGCAGTGCTATCGTGGCGCTGTTGATGGTTTGATTGATAAAAATATATTGAAGGAATTCAACCGGCTTTTCCAATACCTGCTGTTTGATATTTACACGCAATACATCTTCCGAAGGATCGTAAAAAAAGCTTCCCCATGCTGTATTGTTTTTTGAAAAAATCAAGGTGGATTCATCCTTGCCGGTTGCAATAAAAAAGCCGTATTTACCGGCAGGTAAATTTTTGCCTTCAATGTCTACATCGGTAGAAAATTCAATAGTGGTGGATTCATTAGCACCGGCCCGCCAGGGCGCCGCTTTACTAGTACCAAACCCAAGGTCGTTGTATCCAAATGGCACTAACTGCCCCCATATTTTACCTTCCCTTCCCTTTACCGCTGGCCTGCTGTAACTGATAATGATATCAGTTATCC
>JBBQTL010000051.1:0-25996 GCA_038213285.1 Chitinophagales bacterium | reverse complement strand
ATCCCCCTATCTTTGCAGTCCGAAATAAAAAAAGGGAGTTTAGCTCAGCTGGTTCAGAGCATCTGCCTTACAAGCAGAGGGTCGGCGGTTCGAACCCGTCAACTCCCACAAAGGCTTCACAGAAATGTGAGGCTTTTTTGTTGGCTAAGGTTTAATTAACTGGAGTCTCACTAAATGTTGAAATTCAATTGTCTTCAAGAATATTTGATTGAAATAGGCAAAGTCAATTTTTAATTTCAGGTTTTTTAATTCTAAAAAATTGACGTTGTTTGTCTTCTATGGAGTTCAAAGGAATCACATAAAAGCTAACCCTGTCATTGATATTCTCTTTTGCAAAATCATTCGCCTCTTTCTGAGAGTCAAAAAAGTAAACATCCTCCTTATCTATGAAATACAGCGATTGGTTATACGCTATCCAATGTTTGCCTTTTGATAATGCTATGTCGGCCAGGTCTAACACTTCATCTGATATGGGATGTCCGTTATTCATTTTAAATCGGGTAAAGCAGTTGCCCTTATAATTTTACTGTTTCCAACCTTCATAAATAAATGCCTGCCCCCGTTTTGTTCATTTATTTCAATTGCAAGGTATTTGGCATTGGGTATTGTAAACTTGTCCAGCGCTACCACTACCATGTTTTTGTTGCCGGCCTTTACCTGGCGGGTATTGCCTGCAATAAAAAGGGGCTTCAATTCATTTTGCTGTGTAGCAGTTCGCTTGCCCCTTCTTTTATCCCGGATATAAATGCGGAGAAAGTCAATGTCATAATCTATTGAACTTTTATTATTCAACCTCATTTGGTAGTAAATAGTTTTGTCCTTAATGTATATGCCTGTTGCGCTACTTGAAACATTCCAGTTGTGATCCTGCACTCCCTACAAGGTACGGTGATTATCCAATATCCCATTCGCATAGGTTTCAACTGCGTCATTCTTTAATGCAGGCACATTGTACACCAGTAATTCTGGGGTGGCGTCGTACTGTACCGGGAAAGAATAAATGCTTCCGTCCTTGGTGACCACACTTAGATTCGCGGGTTCAAAATTTTTAGTAGCAGCCGTCACCATTAAAATATGATCTGACTCCTTGATGGGTTGTACCAACAAAACTTTTGTTCCACTATCAACATGGCTAATGACAACGGGGAAAATTAAACTAGTCGTTTTGTCTGTTGTAACCTGGATAGTTTGCGCTCTGCTGCTAACCAATGCAAGGCACAAACTCGTTAGAACAATGAATTATTTCATGGTTTTAATTTTAAATGATGAGAAAAATTATTTTTCCTGGTTGTTGTCTTTAAGCAGAATTTTATAACCGGCTTAAACCTGTACTTTGATCAGTTTTCACTTTTTACTCAACTGTGTTTTTGCTGCTTCGATACCGGCAGAGGCTGCCTGTGCACCGATGGAAGGATCAAGACTGTTAAGCGCTACGGACTGCATTTTAAAAATGTAAAATAATTCCTGACTTCTGGTCAGGTCAGGTCAGGACAGTTGATAAAAATTTCATTTATACATTGTAAAAGTTTCAACTATTAACGAAGTGTTGTTTTAAATAAATCTTTCAGAAATTATTTTATTAGTCAACACAAAAAACTGTTCAACATTCAAAAAAACGATGTGCTTATTTTCCGCCAGAGATAAAGCTTTGCCTGATCTCCATTTTTTCAACTTTTATTATTTATTTCTTTTGCGCAGCAAAAAAATCACTTTTGAGGATACATTTATTTCAGAAAGAAAAAACTTAATGGAAGGGGGGTCTGTAATGGTAAAAGGTAGTATTGCCAGACCAACAAGCAAAATCATTGAACAGGTATGCTTTTTTTTGTGGGATAAAATCTTTGGCAACGTTGTCTTTTCAACCAATTCCTCGAGTAAAATTTCGAAAGCGGATGGTTTGCTGCTGAAAGTTTCGAAGTTGTAGGTGTATTTTCTGGTATTGGTGATTGTGTTTTAAATATTGTAACCGGTAGTTATTGACATGAAGTGCTATTATTTTGAATCGCCACTTAATAGGTCAGGCAAAAAGGATTATTGAATGTTATGATGATTTCCCGCCTGATACAATGGATGTAAACGTTGATGGAAAAGGCTTCTGATAATAATGTGTTGTATGCTTCAATTCTATATAAATGGCCCTGACTCATTTGTTTTGTAACAGTAAACAACAATTCAAACAATAACTTAACTTAAAATGCGAAAGAAAGCTAATTTTAAATTTATTTCATTGAGCATCCTGTCGGGAGTGTTATTTCCAGTTGTGTTAACAACGGGCAGTTGCAACGTATCAAATAGGGGCCATCAGAATCGGCAGGGCTTTGTTAAAATATTTGATGGTAAAACGCTCAACGGCTGGGAAGGCGATCCCCAATACTGGAAAGTAGAAAATGGCAATTTAGTGGGAGAAATTACCCCGGCTACACTTTTAAAAACCAATTCGTTCATCATCTGGCGTGGTGGCAAACCATCCGACTTTGAATTAACCCTTGAATTTAAAATTACCCAAAGCGGGAATAGTGGTATTAATTATCGCAGTGTAGCCTTAAGCGATGTGCCACATGCATTAAAAGGATACCAGGCGGATATAGATGGCGCAAACCGCTACACGGGGCAAAACTATGAAGAACGTGCCCGGACAACCTTGGCGTATCCCGGTCAAAAAGTAATTGTAAAACAATTTGACAATACAAGCCAGCCGGTTTCTTTACAGGAGCATATTAAAAATAATGCATGGACCGAAACAACGGTAGCAGGGTTGTTAGGTGATGCTGATTCCCTAAAGTCTAAAATTAAAACTGAAGATTGGAATACTTGTCACCTGGTAATAAAAGGCAATCGCCTGCAACACTATATTAATGGTATTTTAATGAGCGATGTTACGGATAATGATACCGTTAATGGCAAAACTGAGGGATTGCTGGGGGTGCAGGTACACGTCGGCCCCCCGATGAAAGTAGAATATCGAAACATTATGCTTAAGCAATAAGCTCCGGGACGGTCTTGGTATTTTTCTAAGGATTGAGTATTTTAGCAGCGGTGTTGTGTATGGATCGGGTATTTTCTTTTAAATGTCTTTTAGTGTAGCATTATTTGTTGTGTAGGTACATTTGTTTGGTAGAAAATAAAATCGGAGCAAAAGTATTCCATCGAACCAGTTCTTGAATAAAGCAAAACAAAAGCACCAGGCGATCCTACCGAAACTTACCAACGGTATTTGTTATTTACTATGATTAATACAACAACAACATATTTCAGGGAATCATTAAATTTAAATAAGAAAATTTTGTTTGGCTAAAAAAAATCTTTAAAACGTAATTGTACTATGAGTAAAAATTGGAATCAAAACTTTAGATTATTATTTGCGGTTATTCTTATATCGGTTGTTTCCTGTAAAAGCCCAAAAGAGCCTGCAATAACAACCTCATCAGATCCCAAAGTAGCTAATCTGAAGTTACCTGACGGGTTTCATGCCGAGCATTTATACAGCCCCGGCGAAAACGAACAAGGTTCCTGGGTTGCAATGACCTTTGATGACAAGGGAAGAATGATTGCATGTGATCAATATGGCAATTTATATCGGGTAACAATCCCTGCTGTGGGGGCAGATACAACTACATCAAAAGTAGAGGTACAAAAACTGGTAATTAATATACCCGGCGATACTACTAAAAATAGAACAAGAATGGGATTTGCCCATGGCTTGTTATATGCCTTTAATAGTCTGTACGTGATGATTAATGATGAAGGTGATTCAATCAATTCCAGTGTCAGCGGTCTTTACCGGCTTAAAGATACCAATGGGGACGATCAGTTTGATAAGGTAACTTTATTGAAATCATTGGATGGCAGAGGTGAACATGGGCCCCATAGTATAGTATTGTCGCCAGATAAAAAATCCATCTATGTTATTGCCGGGAATTTTACAAAAATCCCTAAGATGGATGTTTATAAATCCCCTCCTCCCGTTAGGGAAATTGACAATTTGCTGCCGTTGATCAGAGATCCTAATGGCCACGATAATACCGTTAATACACATGGTGGATGGATAGCCCATACTGATTCCACCGGATCACATTGGGAATTGATCAGTTCGGGATTTAGAAATCCTTTTGACCTTACTTTCAACGATGCAGGCGATATGTTCACGTATGATTCGGATATGGAGTGGGACTTCGGCCTTCCCTGGTATCGCCCCACCCGTATTTGCCAGGTAGCCAGTGGTAGTGAATTTGGATGGCGTCCTGGAACAGATAAATGGTCACCGGCCTATCCTGATAATTTACCGCCTGTATTAAATGTTGGCCAGGGGTCTCCTACTAGTTTATTTAATGGGTTGAGCGCACACTTTCCGGAGAAATACCGTAAATCCTTATTTGCTTTTGACTGGAGTTTTGGAATTATCTATGCCATTCAACTCAACCCGGACGGAGCGTCCTACAAGGCTAACGGTGAAGAATTTGTTTCAGGTTCCCCTTTACCATTAACAGATGGTACAATCGGCCCCGATGGTTCGCTTTATTTTCTTACCGGTGGACGTAGGCTCGAATCCGATCTTTACCGGGTTTATTATGGAGATAACTCCCGGCACACAGAAAAGCTTGCTGTTACAGCACTCAATGAGGAACAAAAGATACTTAGAAAACTGGAAGAATATCATGGAAAACCAACAACCGGGGCCATTGATTTTGCCTGGCCTTATTTGAAACACAATGATAGGTTTATACGGTTCGCGGCAAGGATTGCAGTGGAGAATCAACCGATAAGCCAATGGCAGGAGAAGGCGCTGAATGAAAAAGATCCGGTGATATTAACGCAGGTTATGATAGCGCTTGCACGCCAGGGTAATACCAATTTGAAAGAAATGGCGCTGAATGCGCTTATGAGCGCTAATTATTCCCTGCTTTCCGAACCACAACAGATTGATATCGTACGAGCTTTTGAACTCATTTTATCACGCATGGGTTTACCTGGCACTGAGGTAAAAGCACAGGTGGCTGCTTATCTTAGCCCCAATTATCCTGCCGCTACCAATGAGCTGAACCGGGAGCTGAGTAAGGTATTGGTTTATATTGAAGCGCCCCAGGCTGTAGAAAAAACCATCGCATTAATGGCTACCGCTAAAGATGATAATTCGGGACAGGCTTCAATTATGCAATCCTCCGACCTGATACTGCGAAACCCACAATACGGAATGGATATTGCCGGCGTGCTTGCCAAAATACCTCCTGCACAGCAAACCTATTATGCCACGGTACTAAGTAACAGTAAAACCGGGTGGGCACCCGCCCTGCAGGAGCAGTACTTCAAATGGTTTTATACCGCTTTCAGTTACAAAGGTGGCCATAGTTTTGTAGGCTTTATTGATAAAGCCAGGAAGAATGCGCTTATGAATGTTTCTAAAGATCGCTTCGCATATTATAATTCCATCTCTGGGGATTCTTTGCTTACCGGTTCCGGAATATATGTAACTGATGGGGTAGAGCAACCAAAAGGCCCTGGTAGAAGATGGAAAATAGAAGAAGCAATGGCAGTAGCTGATAGTGGCATTGCCAATCGCAATTTTGAAAAGGGAAAAGCAATGTATGCTACTTCACTTTGTTTATCCTGTCACACTATGCGGGGCGAAGGCGGAGTGGCCGGGCCCGACTTAACGCAACTGGGTACCCGCTTTTCTTACAAAGACATGCTTGAAGCGATTATTGAACCTAATAAAACGATTTCCGACCAATATGGCGCTACCGTTTTTTATTTGAAAGAAGGCAGTTCCATATTGGGAAGGGTGATTAGCCAGGACAATGATAAATACAGTATTTCCCAGAATCCATTTTCGCCACAAATAACCAGGGACATCCTGAAGAAAGATGTTTCACGCACAAGGGTTTCTGAGGTTTCCCCCATGCTTCCGGGCATGATTAACCGTTTAAATCCGGAAGAATTAAAAGACCTGTTGGCTTACCTCAAATCAGGCGCTGATAAGAATAATGACGTATTTAAACCCAAAAAGTAGCTATGGGTTGTGAGTCAACGGCCCACAACTTAAAAAGGAGAAAATTAATTTGAAAGATCAAAACTGGATAGAGAAAATATCAAATGCGGCACAATTAGGTGGCATAGAAACTTCCATTATTGACAATGGTGCAGGCAGGAGTACCCGTATTGCCTGGATAAATACGGGTACGGGGTTGCGCTATAAAATTGTTATCGACCGGGCTATGGATATTGCCGATGCATTTTATAATCAACATAGCCTTGCATGGCTGAGTCATTTAGGTATTCAGGCGCCTCAGCCATTTTCCAATAAGGGAATCGACTGGATTAAAACCTTTGGCGGGGGGTTGCTTGTTACGTGTGGCCTTGATCATATTGGTGGACCTGAGTCGGATGAATATGGCGAACGTGGACTTCATGGCGCGGTAAGCAATATTCCTGCTGAAATAGTATCCATTATTCAGCCAGATCCTTTTTCCGGTAAAATGGATATGAGTATTACGGGCAGAATAAAACAAATGCAGCCAATGGGCATCCAGCTTGAATTAAAGCGTACCATTTCCGGAACGCTTGGGCAGGCATCCATCAGGATACAGGATGAAGTGATCAATCGCGGTAATACGCCGGCTCCGCACATGCTGCTGTATCATTTCAATTTCGGCTGGCCATTGGTAGATGAAGGAACTCAAATTATCTGGCAGGGCGAATGGCAACCACGGGAAACAGGTGACAATAATAGAATATTTAAGAAAGGGAATGACTTTCGCAGATGCCCTGCACCATTGGATGAGCATAGCGGGGCAGGGGAAGAGGCTGTTTATATTGATGCAACTGCAGACGATAATGGGCAATGTTTCTGTGGCCTGCATAACGCTAAAATAGGAATTGCAGTTGCCTTAAAGTTTCAGAAAAAACAATTGCCCTGGTTAACTAATTGGCAGCACTGGGGAAAAGGGGAATATGTAACAGGCCTCGAACCTGGAACTAATCCACCTGTCGGGCAGGCAAAAGCCAGGGAAAAGAATGAGCTGTTGTTCCTTCAACCAGGGCAAGCAAGGAGTTATGATTTAGGGATGGAAGTATTGAACAATGAAGAAAGCATACATGATTTTTTAACAAATAGTAAATACATTCACTAAAACATTGATTTAATGGAAAAAATAACGATTGCTGCAAAAGCCCTTGAACAGGGAAAAGGGATTTTGCGTTTGGCCCCCACCTGGGTTCCAAGATCTTTTTGTGTGCCAGGCAGAAGAATAAAATTACATCCGGATGATTATTATGTATTAGGCGGGAAACGCGGCGGCATTGACGAGCGATGGTTGTCTTCTACAACCCCGGCTAAAAATGGTCCCTTAACCGGAGAAAACGAAGGCCTGAGCGCTATTGTTTTTAATGATGGTTTAAAAGAAGAACAAATCCTCTTAAAAGATGCAGTGGATGAACTCAAAGGCGAACTGATAGGGGATCGGTTATGGAATGAACATAAAAGCTGGCCAATGTATTCCAAATTTTTCGACAATATGGGCCCGCTCCCACATCATATTCATCACAATGATGAAAAGGCTGCATTGATTGGCCAGATGGGCAAACCCGAAGCCTACTATTTTCCCCCGCAACTGAATAATCATGGCGGCGATTATCCATATACATTCATGGGTATTTCTGTGGGTACTACAAGAGCACAAATTCGCGAATGTCTTGTCAATTTCACCAAAGGCGATAACAAAATAACCAGTTATTCACAGGCTTACCGGCTCGACCCCGGTACTGGCTGGGATGTGCCCCCGGGGCTGCTTCACGCACCCGGCAGTATGTGTACCTATGAACCTCAAAAAGCTTCCGATGTTTTTGCCATGTACCAGTCACTGGTTAATGAAGCCATCATACCGGAGGAACTATTATGGAATGGTACTCCTGAAGAAAGTAAAGGTGATTTCGATGCACTGCTCGATGTAATTGACTGGGACCTGAACCTCGATCCTAATATGATGCAAAACCGCTTTATGGCCCCCAAACATGTTAGTTCCCTGGACGAAATGAAAGCGGGGGGATATATTGAAAACTGGATTTGCTACAAGTCCCATGCGTTCAGTGCAAAGGAACTTACTGTTTTTCCCGGGCAAACAGTCACCATAAAAGATAGCGCTGCTTACGGTATCATTGTAATGCAGGGGCATGGCAAAATGGGTGTATGGGATATTGAAACGCCGGCATTGATCCGTTACGGACAGTTGACCAATGATGAATTTTTCATTAGTGAAAAAGCCGCATTGGAAGGAGTGAAGATTGTGAATTTATCTTCAACCGATCCGATTGTGATGCTTAAACATTTTGGTCCGGGAAATCCTGATATGATATTGTAAATAGTCATTTAAGTTTAAGCAGCGAATTCACACGGAAAAAAAGCGAAATGGCAAAATGGTTATTCAATAAAGAAAAGCTGGCATTGGTATTATTTGTATGGGTAATTGTAGCGTCAGCTTGTAATCAAACCAATTCTGACAAAGCATATCTAACCCTTAAAAAAAGTGCTCGTATTATTTTAGTTGGTAATAACCTTGGTTCCAGGATGATGAACTATGGCTATTTTGAGACAGAGTTGCAGCTACGGTACCCCGACAGTTTACTTTATATCCGAAACATGTGCGATGGTGGAAATACGCCAGGTTTCAGGCCACATTCGGGTCAGCCTTCACCATGGGCATTTCCCGGAGCTGAAAAATTTCAAACCGAACTGGCCAAAAGCCCTGAAAGTGAAGGATTTTATGAATCACCCGATCAATGGATTACCCGTCATAAGGCTGACATTATCATTGCCTTCTTTGGGTTCAATGAATCTTTTCAGGGAGAACCCGGCCTCGATAATTACAAAGCAGAACTTGATGTTTTTATCAAACATACTTTGCAACAAAAATACAATGGTGTTGGTGGACCTCAATTGGCCATCGTGTCACCTATTGCTTTTGAAAACCTTTCAAACAAATTCGATCTGCCTGACGGCAAAACCGAAAATAAAAACCTTGAGCTTTATGCAGATGCAATGAAGGAGATTGCAGCCAAAAATGAAGTACATTTTATTGATGCATTTTCACCCACAAACGACTGGTACGAAAACGCAACAACAGGTTTTACCATTGATGGTTCTCAGTTGACGGAAGCCGGTTATGCAAGGTTTGCACCCTTTTTAGCAGATGCCGTATTTGGAAAAAATACAATCAGGGCAGAAGCAAATCGCAAGTTGGTTCATGACGCGGTAATAGAAAAAAATTGGATGTGGCACAATGATATTAAAATCCCCAACGGAGTGCATGTTTTTGGCCGTCGTTACGATCCATTCGGGCCGGATAATTATCCTGCGGAACTTAAAAAAATCAGGGAAATGACAGCCATCAGGGATACTGCTATTTGGTTGGCTCTTAAAGGGGTTAAAATGGATTTAGTAGCTGCTGACCAAAAGACTTCTCCACTCCCTGAAGTGAAAACCAATTACAACCCAGGCGAAAAAAAAGACGGAACCCTCAGATATCTTTATGGGCAAGAGGCTTTGGATAAATTCACCATGGCTCCGGGTTATAAAATCGAACTGTTTGCATCTGAAAGTGAGTTTCCTGATTTAGCAAATCCTGTTCAGATTTCATTTGATAATAAAGGAAGGCTTTGGGTAGCCGTAATGCCAACCTATCCGCATTGGAAGCCAGGTAATCCAAAGCCCAACGATAAATTAATTATCCTGGAGGATACCAATGCGGATGGAAGAGCAGATAAGGAAACCATATTTGCAGATGGCTTGCAACTGCCACTTGGCTTTGAGCTCGCACCTGAAGGTGTATATCTTTCGCAAGGCACCAACTTCGTACTTTTAAAAGATACAAATGGCGATGATAAAGCCGATTCTAAAGAAATATTATTAAGTGGGTTTGATGATCATGATACACATCATGCGCATCATGCTTATACTACCGATGCTTCGGGTGCCATTTACATGGGGCAGGGCGTTTTTCTTTTAAACGATATTGAAACTTCTTATGGGCCTATCCGGGGAACCAATGGTGGATTTTTTCGGTACGATGTCAACCGGCGTAAACTGGATCGAATCGCACAGTTGTCCATTCCCAATCCGTGGGGCATTGCTTTTGATGAATGGGGACAGGTTTTTTATGCCGAAACATCTGGGCCAGATGTTAGTTGGATGATGCCGGGAACGATAAAACCAAGATATGGCGAGTACACCCCAAAATCAGCCAGTTTGATTGAAGAATCGCAAAGGGTACGCCCTACTTCCGGACTTGAATTTGTTTCCAGCCGGCACTTTCCAGATAGCGTTCAGGGCGATATGCTTATCAATAATACGATTGGTTTTTTAGGAACAAAACAGCATACCATCTCTGATGATGGTACCGGATACAAAAGTAGGTTTCGTCAGAACCTTGTGCAATCGGCTGATTTAAATTTTCGACCGGTAGATCTTGAATTTGCTCCAGATGGTTCACTTTACGTGGCGGATTGGCATAACGTATTGATTGGTCATATGCAGCACAATGCAAGGGATCCACTTCGGGATCATAGTCATGGAAGAATTTATCGGATTACTTATCCTTCCAGGCCATTGGTTACACCGGCAAAAGTAGCAGGTGCCAATATTCAGGAGCTGATGGATAACTTAAAACTTCCCGAGTACCGCACCCGCTACAGGAGCCGCAGGGAAATAAGGGCACACTCAGCGGCGGAAGTTTTGCCTGTTCTTAAAAAATGGACTGAACAACTCGACAAATCTTCCCCCAATTATGAACACAACCTGCTGGAAGCTTTATGGGTGAGTTGGGGACTTAACAATGTTGATAAAAACCTGCTGCGACAATTGCTGCAGGCCATTGATTACAGGGTAAGGGCCGCCGCAGTGGAAGTACTGCGTTTTACGGGGCACCAGGTAGCTAACCAGGCAGATTTATTATTAAATGCAGCTAAAGATAATAATGGCCGCGTAAGACTTGAATCGATTGCTGCAGCCTCCTGGCTGGATAAAGATGCTGGCTTGCCCATTGTGTTGGAAGCCGGCAAAAAGCCACTGGATCAATGGATATCAAATGCATACCAAACAGCTGTAGCCTACCTTAACGGTCATGCTTTACCAGGTAAAAAAGAAGAAACTTTGAAAGACAAAGCTGGTGGAATTAAAGGTGAAATAATGGCAGAAGGGAAAAAGATTTTTATGAAAGACGGGTATTGTATTACCTGCCATCAAGCCGATGGGAAAGGACTGGAAGCAGCCGGGTTCCCCCCAATCGTCGCTTCCAATTGGGTTCTTGGTGATGAAGAACGGTTAATCAAACTTGTATTGAAAGGGGTTTATGGACCCATAGAAGTGAATGGTAAAAAATATCCCGGACAGGTTCCAATGACTCCATTTGGCGGCATGCTGAATGATGAAGAGGTAGCAGCTGTACTTACTTATGTCAGAAATTCTTTCGGAAACAATGCTGATGCCGTTTCTGCTGTAAAGGTGAAACAGGTTCGGGAAAAAATTAAAAATAAAGTGGGGTATTATACGGCAGATGAATTACTCAAAAAACATCCATTGGAGAAGCAATAAATTATTAATTACAAACCGTAATTTCGAAAAAGACAATTATGAGCCAATCTGTATAAAAACAATATGGCTTTACATGCGTCACACTTTTTTATTATAGAATACAATTCAGCAAAGTGCAGTAACGTAGCAATATCAGTAAATCCTTCAATCCATATAACGAATAGTCATGATTCTTTTTTATTTAAGTGCATAATTTTTATCAGCCATTTTATTTACAATGAAAAAACTTAAATTTATAAAGCTCCTTTTATTATTATTTGTATTTATACAATTTCCCGGCACCAGTTGCGATAATAAATTGACAACAGCGGCGACAGTAAAACCGTTAGTAGTCTTTGTTACCGGCGATCATGAATACAGCGGGGAAGAAACCCTGCCGTTTATTGCAGATGAATTGGAAAAAAAATACGGTTTTCGTACTAAAGTATTGAAAGCTTTTCCGGATCATAATTCCGAAGAAAATATTCCTGGCCTGGAAGTATTAAAAGAAGCGGATGTGGTAGTATTTTACCTTCGGTGGAGAAGGCTTCCTGCCGGTCAGATTAAATACATTGAGGATTATCTTAAAACTGGTAAACCTGTTATCGGTTTTCGTACCACTACCCATGCTTTTAAGTATCCGCAAGGCGATCCGTTGGAGAAATGGAATGCCTTTGGCGAAATGGCATTTAATTCGCCCCCGGGTTGGGGAGGTAAGGCCGGTCATACACACTATGGTCATGAATCTTCAACAGAGGTTACCATCATTCCAGGAGCTGCAAAGGATCCAATTCTTACTGGAGTTGCCAATGATTTTCATACAAAATCCTGGCTATACCAGGTCTTGCCCGCTTATCCATCTAAAGGCTCAAAATCTTTATTGATGGGGCATTCTGTTAATCCCAATACAGCTAATGCATTTGATAACCCGGTCGCATGGACCGGAATAAACTCTTTTGGTGGAAAGTTTTTTATGACAACGATGGGCCATCCTGAAGATTTTGATGTTGAGCCTTTTCAGCACCTTGTAATAAATGCCATACATTGGGCCGCAGGAAAACCTGTGCCAAAAAAATGGTTAGGTAAAATGACTATTAACGTGTCTTATAGAACAAATTAATCAACAGTAATTTTAATAGATGAATTATGAATAAAATTGGTTTTAATACATTGGTATGGTCGGCATCAGTATCAGATGAATTGTTTCCGATAGTTGATAAATTGAAAGAAATCGGTTATGACGGCTTTGAATGCCTGATAGGTTCTCCTGATGAAGAAGCCTATCGCCGTTTAGGTGGCCATACAAAAAATATAGGTTTGGAAACGACCAGTGTTTTTGTGTTGGGAGCATCCGAAAACCCGGTTAGTCCCTCGGCTGAAATAAGAACAAAGAGCCTGGAACGGATTAAATGGGCCATTGATCGTGCGAACGACATGCAGGCAACAATCATTGCCGGACCATTTCATTCGGCACATGGAATTTTTTCGCATCAGCCGCCCCAGGATCTGGAATATGGTTGGAGCGGGGAAGTATTACATGCAGCAGGCGAATATGCTGCGCAGGCTGGAATTACACTTGCCCTTGAAGCAGTGAATCGCTTCGAGTGTTATTTGTGTAATACGATGGCGCAGCTAAGCAAGATGGTAAATGCAGCAAATCATCCTAATGTTAGAGCGATGTATGATACCCATCATGCCAACATTGAAGAGAAAAAAAACGGGGATGCTATCAGGCTGATAGCTCCAGTGTTATCGCACGTACACATCAGTGAAAACGACAGGGGAACTCCGGGTGATGGACATGTGCATTGGGACGAAACCTTTTCAACATTGGCAGAAATAAATTATAAAGGTTGGCTTACTGTTGAAGCCTTTTCCAGGAATGACCCTGATTTTGCTAATGCCATCAATGTATGGCGGGAATATTCAAAGCCATGGGATATGGCAACAAATGGATTAGCTTTTATTAAAGAACAATGTTTATTTCATGGGCTCAGTTAATGAATATCCAGCTACTATTCAGCTTTTTGAAGGGAATGGGTTTCCCGTCAAATCCTAACCTGGAATTGTAAGAAAAAGACCATTAAATTTGAAATCTTAATTGAACGATATGCAAAAAAACAATTACCCAAAGCTACACAATGCTACCTGGACGGGCATTGTAGGGAAAGGCCCTGATTCGGAGCCTCCTATTTCTATTGATACATTGCTTGATCTTACCGTTGCCGCAGAATCTGACGGCGTTAAATTTGACGGTATCGATCTAGGCCTTTTTGAACCGCATTTTAATATTGATGAAACAGACGATGGCATAAAAAAATTGGCGGAGAGAGTTTCATCACTTAACCTGGATATTGGTAGTCTTGTTGCACCAATTTGGGGTGGGCCCGCAATGGGTAGCAAAGAGGACCGTGCAGTATTTGTCGACATGGTTCGCAGATCCTGCCGCTTTGGCCAAAAGCTTCGTGAATTGGGTGTTCGCCCCAATGGCATTATCCGTATTGATTCTGCCAGCAAACCAGAAGCATGGGCGCTTGATATGGTGAACAATACAAAAATAATTGCCGACACATTTAGAGAAGCCTGCGATGAGGCTGCCGACTATGGCGAAAAGCTCGCCGCGGAAGGGGAAATTTGCTGGGGCGGCATGCATAGCTGGAAAACGATGATTGATACATTGGAAGCTGTAGACCGCCCCAACATTGGCTTTCAGGCCGATATGGCCCATACACTTTTATACCTGTTGGGCTATAATCGCCCCGAAGACAGGATCCTTCCCGCCAACTTTGAATGGAGCGACCGTGAGGCATTGAATGAAGGACTAATAACATTGACGAATGCGCTTCGCCCATGGACACTTGACTTTCATGTAGCACAGAATGATGGCACGGTGCATGGAACCGGTTCGCATGATAAAACAGGGCGTCATTGTCTCGCAACCGACCCAAATGGAAAATTAGACATTGCGCATGATGCCGGTTACTGGCTGCGGGATGAAAATGGCAACCTTACCAAAGCATTTAAACATATTTGCTGGGATGGATGCATGTTTCCAAATGAAGTAATGACACAGCGAAAAACATGGAACGATATACTAGCTGCCATGGTAAAAGTGCGTGATGTGCATGGCTGGTATGAAGCGGAATAAACCAGATTAAATTTTGCGTGAGGGATAGAAGCGGAAAGCCCGCAGCCACGAGGAATGAGTGGCGAGGACTTGCATCCGCCTTAAGCGGACCGACCCCGTTCTGGGGGCACGCCCAAATAATTTGAATCAGTTATATTTTTCGCGGCAGAAAATGTTCAATGTATTTTTTGTACCTGGCTGCATTACTACTATTAGATTTGATTGCAGCTTGCCCCGCTTAAAGCGGTGGTCGCACTCTTGGACTGAGGTTTCATTATTCAACACATTTCTATCTATCAACCTTTTTATTGCAAAAACCTATGCCGCAGACAGTAAAGAATTATCGCATATTTATTTTAAAAGAATACTAAACACATTTTAAAAATGGCAAATAAGAAAGAATTACGAATAGGTTTAATAGGGTGTGGATTTATGGGCAGAACACATTCTAACGGCTATAAAAGAGTAGGCGATTTTTTTCCTGAACTGGCCTATGCACCGGTATTGAAAGCAGCTTGCAGCCGCAGTGAAAACAAGGTGCGTTCCTTTGCAGATCAATGGGGCTTTGAAACCATTGAAACAGATTGGAAGGCAATGATTGCACGGGCAGATATTGATGCAATAGATATTTGCACACCCAATGATACGCATGCAGAAATTGCTATTGCCGCCGCCGCTGCCGGAAAAATGATCTTGTGCGAAAAACCACTTGCCCGTAATAATGCAGAAGCGCAGTTGATGGTAGATGCTGTTGAAAAGGCGGGTGTAAAAAATACGGTTTGGTATAACTACCGGCGCTTACCTGCGGTAACACTTGCCAAACAGATTATTGATTCGGGCAAGCTGGGGAAAATATATCACTATCGTGCAAATTTTCTACAGGATTGGACCATTAATGCTGATCTTCCACAGGGAGGCGAAGGGCTATGGCGTATGGACGCAGATGTAGCAGGGTCGGGCGTTACAGGAGATTTATTGGCACATTGCATTGATACCGCCATGTGGCTGAACGGTGCCATTGCAGATGTATCTGCCATGACAGAAACTTTCGTTAAAGAACGTGTTCACCAGCTTACGGGAAAATTGCAAAAGGTGAGTATTGATGATGCCTGTATTTTTCATTGTCATTTTGAAAATGGCTCATTGGGTTTATTTGAATCAACCCGTTATGCAAGAGGGCATAAAGCCTTGTACACATTTGAAATAAACGGCGCCAATGCCTCTATTCGCTGGGACCTTCATGACCTTAACCGGCTGGAGTTTTTTGACAATGCAGATGATTCAAAACTACGTGGCTGGCGTTCCATTCATGTTACCGATGGTGATCAGCCTTATATGAATAAATGGTGGGTGCCAGGTTTGGGCATTGGTTATGAGCATTCTTTTGTTCACCAGGTAGCGGATTTCTTAAAGAGCCTGGAAACAGGGGAACCCTGTGCACCAACTTTTAAAGATGCATTGGAAACACAGAAAGTTTGCGAAGCGGTTATTGATTCCGCAAATTCAAAAAGCTGGAAAGAGACAGGTGTGAAGTGGACTGAAAAATAAACCTGCATAAAATTTATTTTTTGATGACAGCAGTTCGTTTTGTAAAGTAAACGACGTAAAACGCAATGATACCAGCGTCGGCGTTGAGGCTGGGCTGTGGTTGGAGTCCTCACCATCCACCTGGTGCTGCCATCCGATAGCTATCGGATTTGAAATGCACCCAATTAAAAGCATTGGCATTAAAAACTTTTTCAATCAGGGCAGTACTGGATAGCAATATTATTGTTCATTGATATTTTAATAACATCTTTCAAAAAGATACTATCTTAATAAATCGGTAGGAAAAAACATATTGGTATAATCTGTTGCATCCGTTTCTTTCAGTTATGAACTTTTACAAGGTATAAACAACGTTCTTACGCTGCTACAACAATAGCGGAAAGTTTATACCCAGTTAAAGAAATGTTCCTGAAACAAATTCATTGATTGTGCAACTTAAGAAATAGAAAATCACCTATGCGTTTAATTCAGCTATTTTATATGAAACTATTTTATTTCTTTTTTGTTTTTGTGTTTATTGTTTTTGCGGCATTACAATATAACGACCCTGATCCTTATTTATGGATACCCCTCTATCTGTACGCCGCTTTATTATGCTGGCTCGCTGCTAAAGGTAAATTTTATCCTAAAGCCTATTGGCTGGCATTTGCGGTATATGGGCCTTATGCAGTGTATAAGATATTTGATAAAAACGGCCTGGGCGACTGGATCACAAAACATCATTCGCAAAACATAGCGGAAACAATGAAAGCAGCAACACCGTGGATAGAAGAATCAAGGGAGTTTTTTGGATTGGTTATTATAATTATTGTGTTAGCGATCAATTATTTCTATTCATCAAAATATCAAAAAGCTATTAAAAAAAATTAACGGGCCATTTTATTGCAAATACACAAAAATCATTTTTTACCACTATTTACTTATTTCATGTACAACAAATTTTATTATTTACTGTCAAAAATACCTACCTGCTTTTCTGCCAACAGTCAGCAGCTTGCGACCATTTCGGGAAAAATTACCGATACCAAATCCAATGCATTAAGCTATTCGGCTGTTACAATATTAAATACCAACCGCGCCATATTAAGTGGCGTCGGAATATTATTGAAAATGATTATACCATGGCCATTTCTGCTATTGGATACGCTGTAATTTTACAAGGTGCCCGATAGCTATTGATGACACCAGGGCTGTTGCCATGGAATTAAAATAACGGCGAATTAATCGTTGAATAAATTTAATAATGTAAAAAAATAAATGAGCTACTATGTTTAACAATGTATGCACCAGGAGAACCGAAAATTTTTACTGGTTATTGATCTGTATTATTTGTCTGCAAACCGGGCTTAGCGGTCATGTGTTTGCCCAAAGTCCGGATAAAATAAAAATTGAACAGGAACTGCTTGCCAAGGCCCGGTCAAATATTGAGCAGTATCGAAAGGGGGTTGCAGTAATCATCATTACAGACTCGCTGGGAAAACCAGCCAGGAATGTAAAAGTGGAGATCAACCAGCAAACACAGGATTTTTTGTTTGGCAATTTAAGTGAGGAAATATTTAGTCCCAGGCTATCCACAGCAGAGGTTGCAAAGTTTCGGGATCGCTTTACCGCCTTGTTCAACTTTACTGAGCTAACCGTAAAATGGTCACCCTATGAGCCAGAACAGGGGCAGCCGCAATGGCAAAAATTTCAGCAAAAGCTGGACTGGTGTAAGCAAAACGGCGTTACACCCAAAGGGCATACCATTGGCTGGACCAATATGGCTGGTACGCCAAAATGGTTATTGAAATTGCCACACAAGCAGGCAACAGAATTGTATAAAGCAAGGATTTGGAACCTTGTAGGTGGGTTTAAAAACCAGGTGACAATGTGGGATGTAGTGAACGAACCTGTTACAACCATCCCCTGGGAAATGGCTTTGGAAGACTCGGCCTTTGGCGCCAGCCTGATAGATGAGGGCACCCGTTACAATACAACAGCAGTTAGGCCCGAACAGGTTGTTCCCTGGGTAGAGAAATCATTTAAGTGGGCGGCTGAGGCAGATGCATCCGGTGAGTTCATGATCAACGAATTTAATATTGTATCAAAGCCTGCAGTCAGGGAAAAATATTACCAGCTTATTAAAGAATTGCTTCAGCGTGGAGCACCGGTGAAAGGCATCGGTATACAAGCCCACGAACCCCGTGAGATGTGGTTTTCGCCAGTGGAAATCGTTGCTTCATTTGAAAGGTACAAAGACTTTGGCCTGCCCCTCCACATCACCGAATTTATTCCGCAGTCTTCTGGCAAAAACATCACTGGTGGATGGCGGGAAGGGGTTTGGACAGAAGAAGCGCAGGCTGAATTTGCAGAACAGTTTTATACATTGGCATTTGGTTATCCTTTGATGAAGTCGATTCACTGGTGGGGCTTGTCCGACAAAATGATCTGGCTGAAGGGTGGTGGTTTACTTGACCGCGATTTGAATCCCAAACCAGTTTATAACCGGTTATTGAAACTGATAAAGCAAGACTGGATGACCAAAAATGTTTCAGCAACCACTAATAAAAAAGGGGAGATTTACCTCAGGGGTTTTTATGGCAATTACCTGCTTACCATTATCCGTGCCGATGGTAGCAGGTTTACGCATAGCTTTCACCTGGCTGCAAAACATTCGAACCAATTTGATATCAAACTCTAAGACAATAAATCGCACCAACTAATTATTGCTATGTCTATTCATGCCATCGTTTGCAGTAAAAGGGTGCAATTCAAATCCGATAGCTGTAGGTTTTGACTATATTTGAATTCTGGACGAGTGCGAAGTAAATTGGATTGAGTTTGTTCCTGCCAATAAGATGCATATTAATTTTCCAGTTTAACTGATTTTAGACTAACATATCTCTTTAATTTCTTCTATTATTATCTTGAGCGTGAAACATGGAATTCATAAAAATCGTTTATGCTTAATATAGTGAAGATAAATGATTGTTTATGAATGATGATCTATAACTTTGCCTCTTTAAAAACCATGTTTAAATAATCAAAAGGCGAGCGAGCTCCACCGATCAACGGGAATGCAACACCAGGTAATCATAGTGACGGGCCAAAGCAAAATATTATACATTCCTAATTAGTTAATCTACCTAAATGGCATCAGGCAGCAATTTGTCAATCAGAAATTCCCTTAAAAAATTTTATAAGATTCTTCGTCTGGATAAAAAGGATATTTCTGCTATTTATGCCTTTGCCTTATTAGCCGGTGTCGTACAGCTATCACTTCCGCTAGGTATTCAAACCATTATTAGTTTTGTAATGGCAGGCTCTATTTCTACTTCAATAATTGTATTGATTTTATTGGTAGTTTTTGGTACTTTTTTAAATGGATTATTGCAGGTAAGGCAGTTAGAGATTATTGAGAAATTAAAGCAAAAAATATTTCTCCGGTATGGGTTAGAGTTTAGCGACAGGCTACCTAAACTCAATAATGAAAAATTAGATAACTACTATTTACCTGAATTGGTCAATCGTTTTTTTGACACCATTTCTTTGCAAAAGGGATTGGATAAGTTGCTGCTCGATTTGCCTGCCGCCACTATACAAATTTTATTGGGGTTACTGTTGCTATCGTTTTACCATCCCGTTTTCATTGGGTTTGGTATTATATTGTTATTTATCCTTATCCTTATTTTATATTTAACATCTCCCCGGGGGTTGGCACTGGCTATGCAATCGAGTGATTATAAATACGAGGTAGTGGCATGGTTACAGGAAACTGCCCGGGTGGTAAAGTCGTTTCAATTTTCAAAAAGTAACCTTCACATTATAAAAACCGATACGCTTATTGGCAGTCACCTGGAAGCCCGAACGAGCTACTTTAAAATATTACTGATACAGTTTTGGAGCCTTATTAGTTTCAAAATAATGATAACGGCCGCCATGCTTATTGTGGGCACGGTGTTGCTGGTTAATCAACAGATAAATGTTGGGCAGTTTATAGCTTCAGACATTGTAATCATTACGATCATTGCTTCAGTAGAAAAGCTGATTGTAAGCCTTGATAAAGTTTATGATGCAATGGTGTCAATTGAAAAATTGGGGAAAATTACCGAAGCGGAAACAGAAATAGGCGGAACGCTGGTATTAGAGCCTGTGCAACAGGGCTTATCTATACAATTTAAGAACACTGGTTTTACTTACCCTGATGGAAATAAAATATTGGAAGATGTTAACTTCAATATTGCTGCCGGGCAACTGGTGCATATAGCCGGGGCCTCTGGTTCAGGTAAATCCACCCTGTTAAGACTGTTAACAGGTGCGTACAAAAATTATGTGGGCACTATCCTGGTGAATGGGCAGTCAATTGATAATTATACTTTAGAAAGCCTTCGGGAAAGTACTGCGGTACTGTTTAATAGCCAGGATATTTTTCAAGGCACTTTATGGGAAAATCTTACCATGGGCAATGCTGATGCCACTTTAAATGAAGTAAGTGATTTTGTAGACAAGTTTGGCCTGGCTTCTTTTGTGCAGTCGGATAAAAATGGCTTTGATATGTTACTGGATCCTGTAGGGAAAAGGTTACCCAAGCAAACAAAGCAAAAAATACTATTGATAAGGGCCTTGTTAGGCAACCACCGGCTGTTACTCCTGGAGGAGCCTTTTGAATACCTTGATGAGGCAAAGGCCAATACTTTGATGAAATGGCTAAAAAATATTCAAAACACCACGATCCTCATCGCTTCGGATGATGAGTCATTGTCTAAAGAGTGTAATGCTGTGGTGAGATTATAAAATTGAATTACCTTCTCTATAAATTCGGACATGAAAAGTTTTATAACAGCAGATATTGAAAGTGAATCGCAACAAAGCCCTTTAGGTTCTTTTAAAAAAGTATACAAAATTAAAAAAAAGAACAATATTAAAAAATGGCTTTGGGGCATTTTTATAGTATCGGTATTGGCCATGTTTTTACCCTGGACGCAGAACATCCGTGCAAGGGGCCTTATCACTACATTGAGGCAGGAACAACGGCCACAGGAAATAAACACCATCATAGGAGGCAGGGTAACGAAATGGTATATAAAAGAAGGAGACTTTGTAAAAGAAGGGGATACTATTTTGCTGTTGGGAGAAGTAAAGGTTGATTATTTTGACCCACAATTATTAAGCAGAACACAACAGCAAATTGATGCCAAACAGCAAAGCATAGAGGGCTATGTAAGTAAGGCTGGTACGGCCGAAACACAAACTACGGCCCTTCTGCAGGGGCAGGTTTTAAAGCTCCAATCCCTGGATAATAAATTGCAACAGCAGCAATTAAAAGTTACCAGTGATAGTGTTGATTTAATAGCAGTGATAAATGAACTGAATGTTTACCAACGGCAAATTGATGCAGCAAAAGTAATGCTGGACAGCGGGGCTATTTCCCTGGTTGATTTTGAAAAACGTCGGGTAAATTATCAAAATGCAACCGCTAAAAAAGTAGGGGCACAAAATAAATTTTCACAAAGTAAGCAGGAACTTATTATTCTGAGGATTGAAAAAAATAGTATCGTGCAGGAATACACAGATAAAATTTCAAAGGTTGCAGGGGATAAATTTTCATCTCTTTCAAGTGCAGCTTCAACTGAGGCGGAAGTAGCAAAACTGGAAAATGTATATGCCAGTTATGATGCCCGTAATAAATTGTATTATATAAAAGCACCACAAAACGGGCAGGTGATAAAAGCCAAAAAGGCAGGAATAGGCGAGATTTTAAAAGAAGGCGAAATGATTGTTGAAATTGTGCCCTCTCAAATTCAATACGCAGTGGAAATGTTTGTTGATCCTATGGATTTGCCGTTGATAAATATCGGACAAAAAGTGAGGTTTGTTTTTGATGGTTTTCCCGCAATCATATTCAGCGGTTGGCCTCAGAATAGCTATGGTACATTTGGAGGTAAAGTATCGGCAGTAGAAACATCCGTAAGCAGCAACGGCAAATTCCGGGTGCTGGTAGCAGAAGACCCGCAAGATAAAAAGTGGCCGGTGCAGTTAAGAATGGGAGGGGGTGCCAGCGGTATTGCATTGTTAAAAGATGTTCCTATTTACTATGAGTTGTGGCGAAACATCAATGGCTTTCCTCCTGACTATTATAAACCTGCAACGGTTACGGACCAAACAAATAAAGCCTATTAATGTTCCATTGGGTATGAAAAGAATTTTTATAATAGTTACAGGTATTTTATGTACAGTTCTACAATGCGTTGCCCAGGATAGACCACAGCAAATATTTACGTTAGATGATTTTATACAGCAGGTAAAGCAATACCATCCACTTGCCAGACAGGCCGATATACAGGTAGATAAGGCGCTTGCCGAACTGATGTCTGCAAGAGGGGCTTTTGACCCCGCAATAGGAGTGGATGCCAGTCGTAAAACATTTGACGGTAAAAATTATTATTACTATGCTAATCCGCAACTGAGTGTTCCATTGCCCATCGGAAATATTAAAACCGGAATAGAAAACAATGGCGGTGATTTTATTACAACAGATATTACAAAAGGTAGATCGAGCTATTTAGGTGTAGAAATGCCATTGGCCAAAGGTTTGTTGTTAGATAGGAGAAGGGCCGTATTGCAGCAGGCCAAAATTTTCCGCAACCAGAGTGAGCAGGAACGGTTGATGATGTTTAATAACTTATTATTTGATTCCTACATTGCTTACTGGCAATGGGCTGCAGGGTATCAACAATACATTGCCTATTCAAAATTTGCAGAAGTAGCAGGGAACAGGATGCGGTTGGTTCGTATTGCGTTTGTAAATGGCGACCGTGCATTGGCTGATACGCTGGAGGCCTTCACGCAAGTACAGAACTTTCAGTTGTTGCAGGCAGAAGCACTGTTAAAATTGAACAATGCAACATTTGAACTGGCCAATTATTTATGGCTCGAAAATTACAGGCCTTACCAGTTACCTGAAACTTATACACCCGAAAGCCTGCAGTTTATACAGAGCAGCAATTTCACTAATGTAGATGATTTGTTGGTACAATCCGCCAACCAAAACCCTGTTTTACAAATCTATAATTTTAAACTTAGCAGCCTGGAAGTGGAGCGAAGGTTGAAACTTCAAAGTCTTCTGCCGTATTTTTCTGTGAAGGCAAATTTGCTTAACAAAGATTATTATGCATTAAACCAATTAAGTAAAAATTTGGTACAAAATAATTATAAATGGGGTATTGATTTTAGTATACCATTGTTTCTGCGGGAAGCCCGTGGTGACTATAAACAAGCGCAATTAAAAATTAAAGAAACCAATTTTGAATTGATTAATAAACGGCAAGAAACAGAAAATAAAATACGAAGCTACTTTAATGAATTTTATGCTTTGAATGCGCAACTACAAACATTAAAAAATATGTTTGACAACTACCAGTCTTTATTACGAATAGAAGAATTGAAATTTGCACAGGGAGAAAGTTCTCTTTTTCTCGTGAACACCCGTGAAACCAAAGTGATTGAAGTATTACAAAAGCAGATAGAACTGAGCTTAAAAAGTTACAAAGCCAGGTATGCTATGGAATGGGCAGCAGGCTTAATCAGGTAATTGTTTCCTTTTAAGAAAATTGTAATGGTTTTTTTGGATACATATTTTCTTCATACATTATTAAAAAAGGGGATCAGCAAATGAAATCAGTGTATGTTTATAGTGATACAGTCTGTCATTGAACAAAATATTGAAAAGGTATTTGCTATGTTTGTGTTGCTATGCTTCTCAGTCAAACCTTTCTACAAAAAGAAATAGTTACATCATGGCATACACCGGTAGAAGTAGTTCCCGATTAAGCCATACTGGAATGGGAAGAGGAGGCGCAATACAGAAAGGAAGCCCGATTTGAACATAATACCAACCATCAATTATTACGAAGAACGGGATAGGGTAGGTTGATATCGTTATTTTCTTTTCAGGTTTGTCAATGGATGAGTAATATTAAGTTTTATCAAAATAAATCCCCTGTGCGATTCGCACTTTTTAACTTATAAGTTTTAATAATTTGCCCGTTTTTAGTATCCAGCATAGGCCTCTTCGCCAGAGGCTACTCTCATTATTTATTCTCTTTAAGTTCAGGAATTTTACCCGGCAATTTTTTTAATTGTATCATGGCTTCCGCAAACCGTTTGCCGTATATTTCAGCAGAGGCCGAATTAAAATGTATACCATCTCCACCATCGGTTAAATTGGTTGAACGCACAAGCATTGTATTGGGAATTTCTGAGGCAACTCTTTTTAAAACAGCTTCGTTAAAATTTTGATAGGCTTGTTTGTATTCACCCAATTCACCAACAACAAAAGGTAACTGCGGATTATTGGTAGCCGTTCTTATGTTATTCACCAGTGATTTTAATTTCGCCAGGTAAACTTCCGCTGTCATTGCGCTTGCATCCGATTCTCCCTGTAACCATACCACACCTTCAATGGTACCAAATTGCATGGCCGCTCTCATTCTTTCAATAGCATCATCATAGGGATGTGTTTTAGTTGATGAATCAAAGACACCTGGTTGCCACATATTGATGGAAGTACCGCCAACAGCGGTTGGCACCAGGCCTGTCTTTGTTGAAGGAAAGAAATCAGCCAAACAAAAACCAAATGCTAATCCGGGCCCAACTCCTGCAACCGATTTATCAAAATGTAATGGGTGCTTTGCAACAATCCATTGCTTTTCTTTGGTAAACATCCACACATTTTCGTTTCTTTTATCAAGGTAGGGATCAGCCAGTTTGCCACGCCCTGCCATATTCGATTGGCCCATTAAAACATAAATCGAAAATTCATGAATAGTTTGCCCCGTTGCTATAGCCTGGGCATTCCCATCACCTATTGTATGTATATAAGCAAATAAAATAATTATAATTAATCTTTCCTTTGTCATGGTGGATGGTTTATCTATTTGTTGAATTAATTTTTAAGTAACCTCAATAAAGAAATGTTGAATGTGGAATGTAAATCTACAGTTTTACAATGAGTGCTGAATCAATCCCGGCAATGCTCCTGGTAAAGACGCAGCTATTTACAAAACTTCAAAAAAAAATTTGGAAATATTGAAATTAAATCTAACTTCAATTATTATAAAATATGTATTCAATATTATTGAATAAAATAATCAACTAAAACGTTTGCTATCATGAAAAAATTATCAAAAACGCTGCGGTTTTATTTCCCTCTTTTATTTCTGTTCGCCTCCCTTCATTCACTGGCTCAAAAAACGATTACCGGTAAAATAACGGATGAAACAGGTAAGCCTGTTAAAGGGGTGACGGTTACAGAAAAAGGGAAGACCAATGTAACGATGAGCAATGAGGAAGGTGGTTTCAGTATTACGGTAAGCACACCCAGGCCTTCCCTTGTATTTACAAGTATTGGTTACCTGGCTTTAACTTACGATCTCAACAATGAAACCAACATTGCCATCAAATTACTGAACGAACAGAAGGTGTTAGGTGATGTGGTGGTGGTAGGGTATGGTACCCAACGCAGAAAGGATTTAACCGGAGCCATCGCTTCAGTAAGCAGTAAGGAAATTGAAAAAATTCCCACTAATAGTGTGGACAAGGCATTGCAGGGCCAGGTGGCAGGCTTACAGATTTCCTCCACCTCGGGAGCTCCCGGCGGAAACACTACTATTCTGTTGCGTGGTATCAGTTCAATAACCGGCGGGGTAGAGCCATTATTTGTAATTGATGGCTATCCGGTAACCAGTGTTGGATACAGCAACCCTTTATCCACTATTAACCCC
>JBBQTL010000050.1:0-26051 GCA_038213285.1 Chitinophagales bacterium | reverse complement strand
ATATCACCGTATTTGGAAAGGCGGGAACCACTGAAAATAATCAGCGATGAACTGGCTAAAAACCCGGCGATGAACAAAATTAATGACGACATCGGTTTTATTTTTTAAACAAATTAATTAAACTATCCAGCACCGCTTTTTATTTTTTATTTTTCCCTCGGTAAGCATCTGCAGTCGATTGGCTGCTTTGCAACATACTGTTAATGATTTCGGTGCTGAAGGCTGATTTGTTCTGAAAGTAAAACTTTTGAAATTCTTTGAAATAATTTTCCGAAACAGGTTCTGATTCTTCAAATTCAAAAGAAAAATTAATCAGGTATGCCTGGTCTGTACCATATCGGTCAGTACCACCTTCCATCGGTTTGCATGTTTTGCTGATGCATTTTTGCATTGCCTCTTTTTCGCCCGGAGATACGCTACCATCAATGCCGGCAATATGGTAAAACAATTTTCCTAATTCTGTTTAGAGTTCCTGGTAAAACATAAAAATTTAATTTAAATTATTCTAATAATAGATTTTCTTGTAAGCTCAAGTCGCGTCTTCCTTTTTTCTATTTGTTTTTTCAATGCTTCCACTGCATCGGCTACGGCTTCTTCAAATGTTTTACATTGAGCATTTGCCAGCAAATCATTACCGGGAATAACCAATCGGATGTTGCATACTTTATTTTCATTTACATCCGAATTATCACTGCTCATTCTCACTTCGGCCACTATTATTTTATCAAAGAATTTTGCAAGCTTGGCCACTTTTTGATACAACAATTGCGTTAAGTCCTCGGATGCAGTAAAACCCTGTGTTTGAAATCTCAATTTCATATATTTATATTTTAGTTTTTTTTATCAGGGGTGTATATCAAATCCGATAGCTATCGGATGTCGCTCTTGTTTTTGGTCTAAAGGACACCGAACGAGGCTGGGTCGTGGTAGGTATCCTCACCAATTACTTAGCGCTATTACAGCCGATAGCTATCGGATTTGAGATGTACCCTTTATCATTACTTGTTGCAACTTTATGAGAAATTTATTTATTAAAATGTATCTGGTCTGTTATATTTTACTGAATTGCAAACCGGGGAAAGTGTGATAATTTGAGGTATCTTATATTGTAGTAATACGATTTCTCCAAATTCTTTTAACAACCCGGTTTCAGTAATTTCAATGCGGTTGCCCCTTTTTAAGAAACGTTCTACCTGGTTCATTAATTCATCATCGGTATTAAAAAGTGCATTTGTCCTTCGGGATTTATATAACTGTTGTTTTAAACCTTTATCAATCAATAACAGGCCATCAACACCACGACTTAAGGCCTGCAACACCGCTTCAATTTCAGCAATCAAAGCATTGGCTTTTTTTGCTATCATTATCCGGTCTATTATAAATTTTAACTGCCAGTAATTCCACTGGCTTATAATTTCTTTTACAAGTCGTTTCACACCTTCTTTACTAAATGGAGCTGCATTGTCTAATAGTCTAAAGGATGTACCTGAATAACAGGAGCTATTGCAAAATAGCTCCGCCAGGTTAGAACTCCCTGTAATAAAAACAGGTTTTTCATTGTTCCCGCTCAATCTTTCTAGCGTTTGCAAAACCTGTTTAAATATACTTTCACAATTAGTTTTTTCATTGGACGTGTTCTCCTGTTTTGTAACATATACCTGGTTGAGCCGGTTATGATGATACTCATAAAGCTTTGCATGGCTTAGTTCTAAAACCAGAAAATAGAAATAAGGCTGCCTGTCTCCATTGGCAGTTAGTTCCAGCAGGGATACATATTTATTTAGGTAGGTTACAGGTTTTACCGGAAAATTTAGATAGGCTACCCTTTCTTCGTCAACCGTAAGTAAAACGGCAATACTCTTACAGTGCGAATTGTAATTTAGTTTATTAAACACGTCTTTTAACCGTGCAAACATATCATCCGCATATACCGAATCTAAATTCCTGCCGAGCATTACATGAACCCTTTCTTCTGAATGTTTTAAAATATTTTCCATAGTTTTTTCATCCTGCATACACGGATGAAAGGGCAGCGCTAAACCAAGCGATAAAGCAGATTTCTTTGCCCTTGTTTTTTTACAATTTGTAAAACTTAGTTGTGATGAAGTATACATTGTTTATTATTTATAGTCTATTTAACAAAGAAACGTATCCGTATAAGTTGTGCAGAGTTGATTTACAAATTAGCTCCATACTTTTCTCTTTGCATTTAACAAACTTTACTCACAAAAGCTAAACAACATTTCCGCCGTCAGCTCACCAATTATCGGGAGCTAAATAAAACTCTGTTAGGTATAATGGTATTTGTTTAATAATAGTAAGCATTGGAATTAATACTATCTTAATAAATCAAAAAGACAAATGGGTGGCAAGTATAAACCCGTTATTGTATTGAAATACATTTCTACTACCTACTTTGCGGGGTAACTGTAACATCTGGCTTAAAAGGCCGCTTTCTATCCGCAATTTGGAAGAAAAACGATAGCCTAATAAAAGCCCTAACCGGTTTTGATCGAACACGTTTTCATTCACATTTTTGCCAAAGCCAATAAATATTTCATCATAAATGGCAGCGTATGGGCTTCTGTCGCCAATTGTTTTTCCTTTTAGTGGAATCTGCATGCGAAGCATATATCGAAACCTGTTTACAAAAAAATATTCATCTTCCTTGGTTAATGATGCATTGGTGTACCGGCCTATCCACCTTTGTTCCAGCATTAACCGATGACTTAATTCTACAATCCCTATTTTGTCGTTTACAGTTGCCATTTGAAAGGTTCTGTGTTCTGTAAACTGTTTTCCAAATCCATTAATGGGTATGTCACCATAGTTGTAGGTTTCTATCCATGCATAGCCTAGCCGCAGGCTGAGTTTTTGATTTATGTGGTAATTGATACCAGTGCGTAAAAGACTTTGCTGCCAGTCTTTAATTACATGATCCCTGCGCCATTGATATTCGCTATGAATACCCCACTTATTATTTAGTTTAAATGTGCCATTATAAACATACCAGCCAATATTATTATAGTCATTTAGACGAGTGTTTTGTGCATTTAAAGTTTTTGAAACAAAAAGTGCCATGAATAATATACAACCCGCTAATTTTTGCATAGTTATAAAATTGGGGTTGGATTTGTAGCCTAACCTTAATGTGATTTATTTAGTTGCTGGTGTAAATGGTAAAGCAGATTTATGAACGATAATTCTCAACTTACTGTCTTTTCCTTTTCTAAATACCCAGGTTTTGTCTACCATTACTTCTTTTCCGTCTTTACCTGTTACCCATACATTACCCATTGTTATGGCAACAGAACCATAAATTTGAATACCCTCATTTTTTTCTCCGGCATTGTCATACCTTGCTTTTATCCAGGGATTTAATGCAAAACCTTTGTCGTTTGGATAAGCAGGGTCACCTCCTATAAAGTACGCTAAGGCACCTTTTTTATCATTTCTAAATGTTTGATCTCCATAAGCCAGTGTAGGTTTAAAAAACACCTTTCCATTGTCATAATTATAAGCTTCTGAAAGTACTTGTTCGGCAAAAGCTTTGTAATCTCCACCTTCTTCTTTTAGTTTTCCAATTTTAACCAAAGCATCGCACCAAGCCTGTTGTGCAGCATTCACTTCTTTGTAAGTAATAACGTTTTGTGCTCCTTCTTCAACATATACTAAACCCAGGTCGTCGATTGTCTTTTGCACTTTTTCGCTGGTATGTGTAACCACTTTTTGTGCTTCTTCCTTTGCTTTGTCTGCAACCTGGTTACAAGAGCATGCCAATAATCCTAATGTGAATGTTGCTAAAACTAAATTCTTTGTGTTCATTGTTATTCTTTTATTTAAAATGATGCCTACTTCTTATAACGGTGTTCGGCTGTTCCGTTGTGCTGAATTGGATGTTTGGTTATCTTTTATTTCGCAGGCAAGTATTCAATGGTTAGTCCATTGTTATAAATGCCATTGGACTGTAGCCGTCTAAAACTAATATTGAATATGTTCTTATTTTCAAACTACAAAGCTTCTCCGAACAAGACATAAAAATTTAAAGTTATAAATGTGGCATTCTTGAAGTTTGTTTCTGGTTAAGTGCAAATTCGTAGGCAACCCTCAATCCAATGATTCCCGTTGATAGATCAGCAGTTGACCAGCCCTCGTGCCTCAGGCTTATATCAAAAACATTTTTGCCCAATTTGATTTTATCTCCCAAACCCAGTGAATAGGAAAAACCTGTAGTATTATTATCTCCTATAAAGATTATTGCTCCAGCCTCGCCTGCACCATAAAAATTACCAAAGTAGTAGCGTGCACCTGCTTTTATTGGTATGGCTGAAATAGCATCCGTTTTTACATTCAATACATCCTTAGCTGGCATAAAATAATAACCGCTGCTAATTGTGGCACTTGCATGCCCGCCAAAAACGTATTCGCCCTTTAGAGTCATACCACCGCCAGTTTTATTAGTAGCGGAAAGTTTTGACTCGGTAAAAAGCATCTCTGCCCCAACGCTGCCAGAGAATGTTTTAGGTTTATAAGCCTGTGCATCGCAACGATTATTAACAAAAAGTAAAGTTGAAAATATAAGTATAGTTACTATTATCGTTCTCATTGCAAGTAAGTTTAATTATGTTTTTGAAAAAATATTGTAGCGCATTGCATTTTATCACTGGCCAATTAGCATAGGCGCTTTCCCGTCTGTGATAATTACTTTTGCATTGGGCGATTTCGATAACTGATTAAAGGCTTCTATAGTTCTGATTTTAATAATTTCGGGTGTTAAGCCTTCAGCTATTATTTTTTGTGCATCCCTGGTTCCTTTGGCTTCGATGATGATTCTTTCTACTTCCAGCCTTTGTTCCTGTAACACAAATTCCATCCGCATGGCATCTTGCTCAGCCTGTAGCTTACGTTCTATAGAGCTTGATAACCCCTCGGGTAATTGAATACTTTTCATTAAAACGGATTCAATTACTATTCCCTGTGTATTCAATGTTTCGCCCATTTTATCCTTAATGGATAATTCAATATTCGACCTCATCCCGGAATGCATATCCTTGGCAAAGAATTTTGAGCAAACATCAGCAGACGCAGACCTGAAAACATTTGCAATAATTGATTGGTAGTTTAATCCCAATGTTCTTATTACACTTGGTACTTTCGCCTGGTCTAATCTGTATAGTATGGATATTTGAGAATTGATACTTAGCCCCTCTTTGCTTGGGAGATTGAGCGATAACTCCAGGTTATTGGTTTGAATGGATGTTTTGACAACCTTGCTGCTAAAAGGATTATACAGTACAGTTCCCTGGGTAACTATATTGTCTGATAGTTTACCCAATTTTTGTTTTACACCTACTTCTCCCGGCCTTATAACCGCACAACTTGATATTGAAAGCACTGCAGCAGCTATCATTAAAAAAAAGGCTGAAAGGCATAGCTTCGAAAAAGTATCGGTTTGCAATGTCATTTTGCTTTGAGGATTATCAATATGATAAGCCGTTTTCAAATTTGTTCTGTAAATCTTTTTCATGATTAAATTGTTTTTGATTGTTTTGATAAATGGATGGCATTGCAAATCTTTTATGTGCGGTATTTGCAATCTGTGATAGTCGTTAAATTGAATATTGTAAAGATAGTAGTATATCTTTAAATAATAGTAATACTATTATAATAAATTGTTAACCTATTTTATTTCCAAAAGAATATTAAACGCTCTATCTTTATAAATCTAAAACATTGGGAAAATAAACTATGGAAGTTCAGTTGCAGATAAAGATGAATGAAAAGCTGTTTCTCCGCAATCCGGAACAAACCGAACTCGGAAAAAAAATTGTACAGCATGGCATACAACTCATTCATGAAATTGGATTTGAATCGTTTACTTTTAGAAAATTAGCAGAATATATTGGCACCACAGAAGCAGGTGTTTACCGTTACTTTGATAACAAACACCGCTTGCTCATATATATTACTGCCTGGTACTGGAACTGGGTGCAATACCGGGTACTTTTTGAAACTAAAAATATCAGTAACGCCGAAGTAAAACTTAAAAAGATAATTACGTTGCTGGCCAAAACAGTAGAAGATGATAACAAAACATTGCATGTAAATGAAAGTATACTGCACCAGATAATAATAGCAGAAGCGTCAAAAACCTATCTAACCAAAAATGTAACTGAAGATAACAAGGATCTTTTTTTTAAACCTTATAAAGACCTTTGCGCTTTAATAGCCGATATTATTTTAGTTTATAATCCCAAATATAAATATCCAAGATCGCTGGCAAGCACCATCATTGAAATGGCACAGTTCCAGATTTTTTTTATGTACAACCTTCCTTCATTAACCGATTTTGGTAAAACTAAAAGTGAATCAAACGTGGTTTCTTTTTTAGAAGATTTAGTATTCAGTGCTATCCGAAAAAAGTAATGCGCTGGGGAAGTTTTTAAAGTATTTATGCAGGTTGATAATCGAAAAAAGTATCTGCTTAAATGAAATATCTTATTTTTTATTGGATGCTTTCGCAAACTACTTTTTCACTTCCTCATAAACATAACAGTAATTTTATTATTAATTTTCTCACATTTTTGTAATACGTAGTGGCTCATTTTTAAAAACCCTCCGCCATGGTTCGTGTCCTCAAGATCCATGCACCGGCTTACTGACGGCTATTATAAAAAATCTTCTCCCACATTTTAAAAATTGAACACGGCAATATTATGTTACAGGGAATTATTTTTTTTAAATTTTTAGTGAATATAAAAGAAATAGAAATCAGTATTTGTATCAGTGGTTGGTAAGGACACGAACTACGGCTGAGTAGTATTTGTATCAGTGGTTCGTGAGGACAAGAATCACGGCTGAGTGGTATTTAAATCAGTAGTTCGTGAGGACAAGAACCACGGCTTTAGCAGCTATCAATAATTATTTGCTGCATGATCAATTAATACTGTGCACCAAATTGCTTTCATTAACAAGCAGTTCATTCCAGTTTACAATATCTGTTTCTTTATCAAGAATAATCTTACGGATTGTTTCATAAAAAACAGCTTTTACGTCCGGCAGTTTTGCTCCAATAAAATCATCAAACATTCCGGCTGACGTGTTATAAACATTCCCGATGGTGAACGCGGGATTAAAACCGTACGCAACAGGTAACACCCGCCCGGTTTCCTCTACAATAATTGTATCAAACATATCTGACAACTGTACTGTACCACCTGTAGGACATCTTTCAAATGTATTCACGGTTTGAGGGTATGTTTCCAGGTAATCCCGGTGTAAAAGATCTGCCTGCACAATCATCTTGTTGTTGAATTTACTATTTAAATAACTTGCCAGTATAAAAGCCTGGTGAGCAAGTGTATCATCAACTTCTTCGCCTGCAAGCATCTCCATTGCCCTTCCATGCATTTCTAACGGATGGAGCTGCAGTAGTTTTGCACCATTGTCATACGCAAAATCTCCCAGCCACAACAAAGAATCCCAGCTTTGTGGTGTAACCGTATGGATAAATCCAAATGGCTTTTGCAAACTTTGCAGCACCTCCACTCCTTTCATCATTTTATCAAAAGCACCTTTTTGCCCCCTGATATAATCATGCAGAGCCGGCTTGCCATCAACGCTAAGGGCAATAAGATCAACGTATTCTAAAATGCGCCGGTTTCTTTCAGAGGGCAGCAACATGCCGTTGGAAGCCATGGTATTTTGATAACCAAGTTGCTTTGTGAATTTAAAGAGTTCTTCCAGGTGAGTATATAAAAAAGGCTCTCCTCCTGATATAGAGATATTGTTGAAGCCATTTTGATACGCCATAGTAAGAAACCGCTTCAGGGCTTCAATATCCAGCATCTCTTTCATGCCCGGAGAACTGCTTGAGTAGCAGTGCAGGCAGCTTAAGTTGCACTTACGGGTAGGGTGTATTTGAATAGTGCGAAAAGGGGCAACCCGAAGTTCGCCCCCTTCTTTGCAATCACATGCTTCCATAACTGTTAAATTGTAGCTGTAAACCTGAAACCTTCCGGATTTATTATACCGTAAGGAAAAACCTCAAACCGCTTAAAAGTGGGTCCGAGTTGCAGGAATTTACTCCAGAACTCAGGGTCAACCGTACCGTTAATGAGTACCCTTTCCGGCCTTGGCTGCCCTTTAATGTATATCTGGTCAATCACCAAACCCTGCTTTCTGAGATTTACAATCGCAGCCGAGGTTGCTTTCAGCATGCTTTTATCCACCTGCCCTTTACTAAGGTGCTTTACAAGGCTGGTTTCAAATGCTTTCAAATCTGCCATAATGTTTATTTAATTGTTTGTTGCTTACTCTGTTCAGTTTTCAGCTTTCCTGTCTTACTCTTTTAGAGGATTTTCAGATGGCTCCTTTATTATTATTGGTTATTACAAACTGCATCTTTTTTATTTTACGCCGGCCAAGTCAATGACGCCACTAATGGTGACATTTTCAAATCAATTGAGAAGAGCACACATGCAGGCCCTTGCCTGTTGGCACAATACTGAAATGATTTTTATATTCCTGTGAGGAATTTCAACTGGCATTGCAATTGAAATTGATGAGTCAGTGTAAGCAAGCCTGCAACAGGCGGAGAATAATTTAATAACAATATAATAAATAAATTAAAAAAATCAAACCTTTGCAGCTATTATTTTTTAACCGGTTATTATATGGCCTTTGGTTAAAAAAAAGGCAGTGCTAAACCACAGGCAGGGTAGTTGAATAATTTATCATTTATCATAAAAATTGTGCTGAAAATTATTTATGGCACAATCAATAACACAGAAAATTTAAACGACAAAGTTGATTATATAACCAGTAGTAGTAAAGGCAATGGTTATGGTGTGGCAAAAGTATTACAGGAACAGGGTATGAGGGTTTCCATTACCATCCGTACAAAGGAAGCTGCACAGGATGCTGTGTCATCACTATGCAAAGACGCAACAAAAATTTTGGCACTATACTCCAATGTAAGTTCAATGGCAAAAGAAACATCTGCGGTAAAAACAACCATTGACCATTTTGGATAGCTGGTAATGCCTCATTTAAAGAGGTAATGAGCCAGCAAAATATTGCCGACCCAACTGCCTACGTTAGGGCCAACTACATCAAAATAATCGAAGGCAACAGATAAAATAACAGCCAATATTATATCATAAAAACTCCACAACCTCCCGAGCAGATTGAGTTCTGCGCCAATAAGTATAGATTGGTAACATTCCGGCACAGGAAGGCCATGGCACCTAACCTGACCCTCATTCCTGCGCCTGATAAGTTGACCCAACAGATACAGCAGTCATTGAGCTGGCAGAAACGGGGCAAAAAAGATCATCATAAAACAAACGATTGAGTTGACCTTGTACAGCGCTACATTTCGGCAGGTTAATGCCGGTATTAGGCGGTAATGCTCCACTAACAGCGAAGTCCTTTTGGATTTCTTCCTGGCCCATATTGGTTTTTCAAATAGTCCGAAGCCCACTGACCGCCATTGTTGGTGTTTGTGCGGAAGGCAGGCAGCGGAGGCGCCACCAACAACCAGAAAAGTGGTAGTGATAAAATTGTACACCCTGTGAATGTTGTTGGTGAGAGCCAGGCTTTAAAGCCAACTGCGCGAACACCAACAACGGCGAACAGCGCCAGTCTTTTTTGCCCTTTCTTTTCCTTTCCGACAGCTATCTCTGAAATGGCTTACGGAAGTATAAGTCATAAAACCCTAACGAAACTGGCATTTTGCAAATACTAATTTGCCTTACCCGCAATATTTAAATTAAAACCGGTTTTAACAGTAACAGTAGTGCCAGGTGACAACTGAAGGCTATAACAGGAAGCGTTACTGCTTATTAACGGAAAATTTACACCAGTTGAAATGATCACCTCTGTTTGGGCATTGGGAATAACCCCACAATCCCAATTGGCTGTGTTTTCCCAGGCCGTACCGGCAGTTCCCTTCCACCGAACAGAAAATTTCAGTTTATTTTCAGGGCTGTTGATAGTGCCATTCACGACACACCGATACCTGTATCCAGAAAGGCTAACAGGCGGCGCCGTTAGTAGAAGTGTAGCTGTATTAACGCCGCTATAAATGCCCGTATTTATTAAATTGGTAAAGCCGGTGCCGGGATTTACCTGCCATTGATAGCTGTTCCCTGTAATTGCTGCAATAAAAGAAATATTTGCCGTGGGGCAGATTCCTGCGTTGGTGCCAATCACGGTTTTATCCAGGTTGGTAATTACCGGTAAATTGTAATCAAAATAAATGGCCGCCTTGTTCGTAAATTCATCCCCCACCGTTAAGCCGGTTGTTGGTTTTATTTTGAATAGAATAAATCCGTGACTGCCGGCTTCATCGGTAGTGCTGTCCGGCAACAGTATTTTCTTAAAATCCCAGGTAGCTATGTTTCCTTCCAACCTGAAAGTATACGGATGGCTGGCAGAAATAATTTCCAGGCTGTTCAGGTCTAATCTAGCTCACGGTTTTTTCCCTTGTGCAGCATAATATGAGTTAGTTATAAACCAGATGACTGATGTCTTGCTGAGCAAAAGAAACGTTGCATCAGAAAAAACCGGGCAGCGTTTTAAAATAACTGCCCGGTTATTCATTAATCAAAAAACGATTATTTCTTCGCATCCACTTCTTTCAGCAATTCCTGGGTGGCTACTTTCAGTTGCTCATCTGTTCCCTGTGCAATCCAGTCTGGCCGGTTTTCTACTATGATATCCGGAACCGCGGGGCCCAGCTCTTCATTTTGATCGGTTGCTTTTACAAACCATCCCCTTAACGGCAATCTTACAAAGGAGCCATCCATCAGCATTTTACCGCCGGTGGAAATTACAGAACCATTGGTAGGTACACCCACTAATTTACCAATGCCCAACTGCTTGTATGCATGAGAAAAAATTTCGGCATTGCTATAGCTGCCCTCGTTGCATAATGCAATGGAAGGCTTTGTCCATGCGGAATACACCAGGCGCTCACCGATCGGGTAATAGTCACGGAATTTCTTTTTATCTTTTTCCAGGTCGTTACTTGCACCACGCGGAATGGTATAGGCATGTTGCTTGTAATTCAGGATCGTCATCAGGTAATCTGTTGTGGAACCACCACCGTTATAACGCACATCAATCACCAGGCCTTCCTTACCATAACCGGCCACCGCAAATTCTCTTTCCACTACATCAAAACTGGCAAAGTCCATACTCTTAATATGGATATAACCCAGCCGACCGTTGGAATATTTTTCCACTATTTTTTTACGTTCAGCCACCCACTCATCATATAATTTATTGCCAAGCGTGGTAGTGGGGCGGATCACCACTTCTCTTTGTTGCCCGTCTTTATTTTTTATAGTCAGCAGTACTTTTTCTCCTGCCAGTCCACTGAGCATGCTGTAGAAATTTTCATCTGCATTTACGGCTTCACCATTTACCGCGGTGATGATATCGCCCTCTTTTAACTCGTTCCCTGCTTTGTCTGCCTGTGATCCGGGTATCACATGATTTACCCGCATACCATCTTTTGAAGGAAACAATTCAGTACCCAGCAAACCGGTGATTTCTTTTTGTGTTTCTATACGCTCGGGAGCGGTCAATCCCATGTGACTGCTGTTTAACTCACCCAGCAGGAGGCTGAACATATAGGCAAAATCATTGCTGGTACTTGCATTCACTGTACGCTCTTTGTATTTATCATGCAGCTTGCCCCAGTCGTTGCCATGAAACTTAGGATCATAATACCCATCCCTGATAGTGCGCCATGCTTCTTCAAAAACCTGTGTACGTTCAGCAGTATAATCAATTTTCATTTTCGCAACATAAGGGAGCGATTCGGCTGTACTGGTTTTCAAATCAATTCTTCCCAAAGCACCCATTTTGGTATAGTACAAATATTTTCCCTCCCGGTCCATGGATACAGCAGATGGATTGGTACCGCCTTTTGTAATTTCTTTCAGGTCTTTTCCATCCCATTTAATGCTGTAGAGATCCCTTCCTTTAGCGGTGCTGGTTGCCGTGGTATAATAAAATGTTTCCCCATCTTTGGAGATGGCCAAATCGCCTTCATCGCCTGCAAAACCGGTTACCTGCACAGCACGTTCATATATTTTATCAAAGTCAATTTTAATGGGCTTGATTGTTTTTTTATCACCTGGTTTTGCAGCGGCATCAGCAGCAGGTGTATCCCTTTCCTGCCAGTCCGGTGTTTCTTTTTCCCAGTCTTCTTTCTTCAACCATACAAACCAAACATCCGCACTGCGGCCCACACCGCGTTCGGATATAAAACCCAGCTTTGATCCATCTGCACTCCAAACCGGGCTGCGGTCTGTACGGGGATGCATGGAAATATTTACTGCTTTGCCTGAATTATCTGCAGCCTGTATATACACTTCCACATTGGTATACAAATCAGTCATGGCATAAGCCAGCCATTTGCTATCGGGGCTCCAGGCTATGTCACGTGGTGCGGTCCAGCTATCGCTTAATATTTTTTCGTTCGATAATTTTCCATCTGCAGCAATATCTGCTACTACAAATGTTCCCCTTCCCCTTGTATAGGTAATTTTTTTTCCATCGGGAGATACGACAGGCGAGGTTTCATCTCCGTCCGTTTGGGTGATTTGTTTTAGTTCATGTTTCAGGCTTTTGTACATGCTGCGTTCAGTAGTATCTGAAGAGCGATACAGGTACATATCAAAGTTACCATCCGTCCGGTCGCTGCAGAAGATCAGCGTAGAATCGTTTAGCCATGCAGGTTCTACATCACGGTAAGCATGATTGGATGCATTGATGCTTCTCGATTTTTCTTTATCCGCTTCTTTAATAAATATTTCTCCACGAAATGCAAAGGCAAGCATCTTCCCGTTGGGAGAAACCGCATAGTCATTGGCTCCTGTTGTGAGTGCTTTTTGTTCAGTAGCATCCAGGCGGTCATCTGCATTGATCTGCACGGCAAGTTTTTGGGCGGCACCTTTATCCGCCTTCATGGTATACAGGTTCATGTCTTTTTCAAATACGATGGTAGTGCCATCTGCAGAGATGTTGTATGAGCGAATGGCTTCGTCTTTATATTCAGTAAGCTTCTCGGGTTTGTTGGCAGGCTTGCCGTTCGCATTGATGTTTAAGCGGTATAAATTATAGGCACCTTCATTGCTGCTTAAAAAATACAACACACCATTGCTACCCCATTGTGGCAGTATATCATTGGTTTCAAATCCCGGCATTTGTGTGTAGGTTTTATTTTTGATATCGTATATCCAGATATCGCGGTCGCTGCTGCCACGGTATGCATGTCGTGCTACCGGGTTAATATCGCCCCGTACAAAGGCAAGGTATTTTCCATCGGGCGAAAGCACCGGGTCAAAACCTACGGCATCCAGCATGCGGCTTTCTGTGCCTCCTTTGGGGCTGATGGAATATACTTCGGCCGGTCGTTCTATCTGCCTGAATTCCCTGGCAGTAGAGAACAGTATTTTATCTGCCTGCGTCCAGCTTGAAATAGCATCCGGGCTGGAATGCCAGGTTAAACGCTTTGGCATACCGCCGGCAGCGGGCATCACAAAAATATCATTGTTGCCAAACCTTGCTCCCGAAAAAGCAATCTGTTTTCCATCCGGACTAAAAATGGGGTTAGCCTCGTAAGCCTCATGGATTGTAAGTCTGGTGGCTTTGCCGCCGGTGGAAGGCACCGTCCAGATATCGCCCTGGAAAGAAAATGCCACCAGGGAACCATCGTTATTAATGGCAGGCTGGCGGAGGAGCAATTGCTGCGCTTTGCTACACAGGCAGGTTATCAATACAATCACAGTAAAAAGAAAGCATCTTTTCATACGGTTATTTTTATTTTAAATTTTGTGGTGGAAAATAATAAGCTAGTCATGGTTTTGCATAACAACTTAGTCAAATTAAGAAGACAAAACAAATTTCTTATACCGGCGGCAGGGGGTAGTTGGTAAGCAACCTGGCTGGAAAGTTCTATTTTTATATCGTGTCTAATCTTTGTTTTGTCAATTCGCTTTCTGCATCGCCGGTATTTAAGGTAGATGCTGGTTCGAACAGCATTACTGAAACTTCATTTTCTGCTAAGAGACGGTGTTCAACCCCCATGGGCACAATCAAAAATTCATTCTCCCTGAGATTGATTGTCTTGTCACGAAACTCCATGTTGAATTGCCCTTTCACCACAAAAAACAGCTCGTCTTCATGGTCGTGTTTGGGCCATACAAATTCACCTTTAAACTTTACCAGCTTTACATGCTGACCGTTTAGTTCACCAACAATTCTCGGGTTCCAGTGGTCGGTAAAAAGGGATAGTTTTTGTTCGATATTTATTTTTTCCATTTGATATCGTTTATTATTTTGAAAGATACATATACAAGCACTTACGGGGAAATTATCCCGGAAATTTTTGATAGCATCATAAAATTGCCCAAATTTTTCTGATAGCCATCTAAGTACTACATTTAAAGATAATTAGTATCCATGTCAGATTTCATTACCTATCAATACCCTTCCCCTTCTGCTTTAGCCCGGTCTAATAATTCAGATGAGTTATTTCTTGCAAAATACAGCGAAGTGCAGAAAAAAGAGGCGCCCTGCTTTTTTTGGGGTAAACTGTCAGACCCGTTTACGGTGGCAAGGTGTTTAATTACACTATCCAATGTAGTGCAGTCGAGTTTTAATTTATCGCCTTTTGAAATGGCAAAATTAAAAGACCCCATTGTAACAGCAGGAAATGAAAAAATTCGCTTTGAAGGTTTTTCTCATTGTGCAGGAGTGTATGCCAGGGTGGATATTTTACCGGGCGGGTACGATGGTGAGTTTCCGGAAAACGGCACTACCAATGTTGATTTTAATCAACCCATGATATCCGCTTTAAGCCGCATCTGCAGAAATGAACCCGTGATGTTATCAGTTGGTAAAAAAGAAGTAGCCATACAACAGGGCAACCAAAAAGTTGTGGAAAGAAAAGTTCCACTGCCTGTAAAATGGATTAAAGGCTTAACCACTGTTCAATTGTATTTATCGCAGGCAGAAAAGCAATTTACATTTAACCGGATGCAGGCTTTGCAACTTTTTCAAAGCATCCCAGCAGGCAAACCAAAAGCAGATTATTATCTGGTGGTACGTGGAAACAAACCGATGTTTTCACCGGTTAAATCGGCCAATGCTATTTGTGTGGGCGGCGTACAGCGGTTAAAACTGATAGAACCTTTACTGGCTTTTGCAGATGAACTAAGGGTGTTCCCTCATCCTGACATGCAATCCACTACCTGGCAATTGTATTTTGGAAACACCCGTTTTAATTTATCCTTATCCAGAGAAACCTGGCGGGGTTTTTCGGGAGAAGGAGCCGCTTTGGAATCACTGATTGAAGATGTGCCCGATAACTGGATTGACGCCCTTGACAAATACAGTTATGCCAACCAGGTTTTTAATCCTGCCATGCTTGCAGTGGAAGAAGGATTGGATTTGCAGAAGGTGGATAATATTACCGGGCGTTTATCGGCCATGGGTTTGTTGGGCTACGATTTGGATGAAAATCATTTCTTTTACAGGCGGCTGCCTTTTAAACTCAACCGCATTCTAAGTTTGAATCCAAGAATGAAAGACGCTGAAAAATTGCTGGAGGAAAATAAAGTGGAGATCATCAGCAAATCAGACAACCGGGTAGAGGCAAGGGTGGCAGGTAGCGGTGTCAGTCATTCAGTAGTGTTGGAAAATGACAAGGAACGTTGTACCTGTACCTGGTATAGCCGCAACCAGGGCGAACGCGGGCCCTGCAAACATGTATTGGCCGTAAAGAAAAAATTAATCCAGTAAAACCATCACTGTGTCCTTAGCATTTATTACCATTCTTGAGAAATCACGCAAGCTGGGACTGATCCCTTTTTTACAATCCCTGACGGATGCTGACAAGAAACAACTTGTGCCGTTAATAAAAGCCTTGTCTAAAGAATACCTGGAATTCAAAGAAGTCAGGACAGTGCTCAATTCATTCAGCTATAAACAAAATGCGAATGATACGCAACGAAGTATTTTATTGATTAGTTCTTTTGTTTGCTTTAACAGGAAAGATTTTGAGAAGAGCTCATTTCCCAGCTGGATATTGGATGAGCAACACCTGCGGAAAGTAATTGACTGGTATTGCCCGGATTGGTTCAGCGATTTTGTAAATAAATTAGGAGAACAGGAATTTCTATTTTATACCGTTAGTTATAAACTGGTAATGGAATTGACAGAAAGAGGCTTTCTTCAACCCTCCAGGCAAATACTGGTGAAATTACTGCCACAAATAATTTTTGTGAACACAGATAAAAAATGGCATTATGAACCGGAGCATATTTTAAAGTACCCGGTCACCTTGAAAGAACATATCTGGTATTTGTTTGAAGAGGAATCCAATATACATAACAGCGATCGCTGGTTAAATTTTGGAGAAGATGTGCAAAAAGAAAAACAAGGCTGGATCGTTTTGTTTAAACAATATTCAGCAGAGGGTAAAATTGACAGAAGCCGCTTGTTGCAGGAAGCTTTGCTGGCCAGCAACAAAAATTTTAATAAAACCTTATCGGGTTGGTTTAGTGATTTGTTTATTGAACTACAACCTACCCAAGCAGAGGTGCTTAACTTGCAGAAAGAATTGTTTGCTGTGCTGAACGCTCCACACAGTAAACCGGTAAATACGGCATTGCATTTTATCAAAAAGGTGATAACGGAAAAGCAGTTCGATGGCGTTTCTTTCCTTGACCAGGTTCCCGTGCTGCTTACATCCGATACAAAAAATACTGTTGCCTCCACGCTGATGATACTGGAAAAGCTAGCTAAGAAAAACAAATCATTACAGCTACCCATCTGCAAAGCAGTAGTAGCCGTTTTTATACACACCAATGACGATTTACAATTAAGGGCCGCCAAAATAATTGATACTTACCGGGATCAACTGGATGATGATTTTAGCGAAGCCTTACAACCCTACCAGGATTCGATGATGTCATCGGCAAGGAAACTGCTGAATAATTTTTATGTTGCCGCCAGTGAAAACAGCGAAGTGGAAGAACCATCCGATGCAATCAAGCTTTTAGCAAGTGCTCAGGCTGACTTACCCGAAATAACATTACCGGAAAGTATAGACGATCTTATATTTTTAGCCAGCCAGGCTTTTGATAATAACCAGTCCTGGCATATCGATATTCTTCCGGCTGCCATTATAAAATGGCAACAAGATCTGCAGGGTGAAAATATTGATAAGTTAGCCCCGGCTTTGCAACGGGCCTTGCAGATGACGAAAAGTGATTTCAGGGCCGGCATTGGAAGCCTGGATCACATGCTTTCGATATTCTTTATAGATGTTTGTATCTGGCTGGCACGAAAGTATTCCAATGATGCCAATGCCCTCCTTTCCATTTTTACAAAATTTGATCAGAAAGAGGGGAATACCAAACAAAGATGGATGGCTAAACAAGAAGGGACTTTTTATATGGAGGGATGGGACAATCATTCGCATGATCCTTTTTATTTACCATATAAACAGTTGTTACTGGCAGCATTGCAAAAAATTACCATCCGGGAATCAATCAACTTTTTATCAACTCCCACCCATCAGCCGGGATGGATAGACCCGGCAACATTGGTAAGAAGAGTGTTGCTATACCAGCAGGCGAACATCGTTCCGTATGACATCGATTTCCAGGTGGCTGTTTCAAGATGTTTATTAACTGATACCGGTAAGGCAGCAATATTAGCTGAAGAACAAATAAGCGGCGAGAATAAAAACCTGTTATTGTTTTTGTTTGGCCATCATTCAACACCAACAGGGCCTTTTTACAATAAGGCTATTTGGATGTGTTGCAGCGTAGCTTTGAAAGAAAAGAAAACATACCTGGAGTTTGAAGGTTTCCAATATTACAAAAAGCCTTTTGAGACTTATACCGGCCAGTTTCCCTGGCAATCAATAGAAGAAGAATACGATTTGCAGACCTACGATTACCAGTTAAAGAAAACGGTTACAAAAAAGGCATCCCGGAAAGTATTAAACGTGCAGGTTAACAAAACCGCTTCAAAAGAAAGTTCCGGTTTGAAAAAATTCTTTGCTAATATTTTTCAAAAGTCTTCCAAAGAGCAGGTTATTATTTATGACTATTTTACAATAAAGGCACAATGGCTATCGATAGAAAATGATATTCAGCGAATCTTGTTATTGGCCCCTAACAACCCGGAAGCTTTTTTGGCGGAAATTACCCAGCATTGCCTGAAAGACCCAACTTTTTCAAGTGAATCGGATAAAAAAATGGTGATTGCTACGCTGCAAATTCTTTATGAAATTTGGGGCGACTATGGTGAAATGGCATATTTGTTTCTAGGCACCTGTATGATTGCTTCCGATAAGACGGTAGTGAATATTGCCGGTGAAATCTGGATAAAAGGAGTAAGCAGTGGAAAAATGAACAACGAACAGTTGGGGAAAATAATTGGCCTTCATGAAACCATTGAATTTGCACCGCTCAAACGGCTGACAGATTTATTCAGTCAAAGCCTCTACAATGTTTCAGCAGTACACAATACCCATTTGCAGCATTTAATTGAAAATATATTACTTCAATTACCAGCTATCCCAATCAAAAATTTAAAAAAATTATTGGAGATGTTTTCCGAGCTATTGTCAAAAAACAATACTGCTGTGCGCAATCCAATATTGCAGGATAAATTAAACAGCTGGGCGGAAAATAACGGTTTGCAGAAACTGATTAAGAATATAACAGGGTAATTTTATTGGTGGTTCAATTTAAATTGCGGGGCTGGTAAGGTTTCATTTTTCTATCCCTGAAGTATACTCAAATATGCTACCCAGGTCTAACTTCTGTTTTATATTGCATAGCCATCACCCCTGAAATTTGAGCAAGATGATTGAGGTCGTGAACCATCCATGTTGAAATCAATTGCGAAAGGGTGACTGCTCCAACCGCAGTATGAATACCGGTCGCTTCCAAATCTTGGCCGGTATGTGTTTTGAACGTAGCTGACCAAGTGGAGGAAACCGCTCAGGTTACATGGACTTAGAAAGTTATTGGCGCAACTCTTTAAAAATTTCATCGCCTTAACCTTTCATACTTGCAGCGACATCAACTTATTATACAGATTATTTTTTTAACCTTTTTTCCCTCATATTTTTAAATGATTGAGCTTTATACTGGTCTGCAAACTTATTCTCATTCATTTTATCAATGATATCGATAATAGGTTTTAATAAAGTTTTCAGTACTAAAAAATCAGCCTCTCTTCTATCATTTCTTACTTTCTTTTCCAACGCACGGGTTGTTAAAAGGTTTTCATACTGCGGCGATACTTTGTATGGTTCAGCAGATGCTTTGCAGGATGATTCATTAACAAACATTTTTTTTCTTTCCGATATCGTTATCACCTCGCTTATCTTACCAAGTAGTGCAGTTTTGTACACATTCAGTTGGCCGATGCCGTTCATGTGCATGGTGCCGTCTTTTGTGCCTTGCTGATCATAAGATGAAAATAAAGAATTAAAATACCGCTGGTTGCCATCGCATCGGCACATTCCATGATTTTCTGAAAGACTCAGAACATTATCCAATACATGCCAATTAGTAAAGCCTGCATTTCTGAAATTCATTCCCTTGGCGGAAATTACACTGTCCATTGGTAGCAGGTATCCATTTCTTGCTGCACTAATATCATCTCTCGTAGCCAGCAGGGTGGCAAACAAATTCAGATCAGAGGGTACGCCATCTGCAGGGATACATCCATTTAAGAGGTTTTGAGTAAACCTTTTTAAATCCGGTGATGCGGATATAATTCTTATGAAACTTTCAAAACCTCTCGCAATCCTGCGGGTATTCTCAAAGTCGTTATTTGTAAAATTTACATTCGGTGCTCCGGGCAATGGTGCGTTGCAACGTAAATGATTAATCACCATATCATAATCCGGTGTAGGAAACGCCAACAAATTATCACAGCCTAAATCGGTTGTTCCGGCTGTAAAGAAATTAATGAGGGCATTTTCTGCTTCGCAGATACCAGCTACTTCCGTTGCTACGGAAAGCCGTAGCGATTCAACAAAGGCGTTGAATAAAAACGTCAGTGCATTTCCAGGAAGACCACAAGTAATACCATTATCACCTTTGGTTGGATCGGGATAATGTGATGCAAAAACGTATTCTATGCATTCCGCCTGTATTGCTTTTCGCAGCTCATCGTAACTTTTAGGTATTATTTCCCTTGCACCTTTGGTATAAAATGAAATCTCCTTTGCGAGGTTTCCTTCAAAAGCTTCTACCACTGCATCAGCAAAACCTGCATCATTTCCTCCAATGGAAACAACCAGCACATCAATTTTTCCTTTTATGTCCTCTTTAAATTTATCTGCATTATCAAAAACATTCCGTAGTTGTTTTATCTGCGGAATTTCATTTTCGCTGCCGGATATCTTGTTGCAAAAATCAGTTTTGTATTCATCGCTAATTAGCTGAATGGTGGTGGCACCAGAACAACTTACAAAAAAGGGTGTGTACACAATTGCGATACCTGGATTATTAGTTGCAAATTGTTTTACAGCCTGGAACTGCCCGGAATTTTCTGACCGGTGACAATTATTGCCGCTGTTACCTGCCAACCACAGTGATGTCGCAACAGGTGCGCCCTCGCCACTGCTATACGAATCGCCCAGTATGGCAACATTCATCGGCCGGGGCATCACAAAACTTCCTGCGCCGGATACTTTGGGCGGTACCTTCTTTAGGCACCAGCATCCATTTGTAAAACACTTGTTCGCCACCTTTAAATTCAATTTTATAAGAACTGCTAAGCGCATCTTTTGGCAGGCTGCTATGAGGCAAAATGGTTTCCCATTTATTATTGATTAAAAAGGTTCTATTTATTCCATACCCCCGCCTTTGGGCATCTGCAAGTGTATTAATACCATCCAATGCATCCTGGGAACGATGACAAATTAAATATACTGTTGGTGCATTCCCCTGGATGAAGAGGAAGTTGCTGGACATCTTCATTTTTCTTTCGCCAATAATACCTTCGGGAGTTTCTGTAGTAAATCTTGTTGACACCGTTAATCCTTTTAAATTGGGTTCTCTGTTCTGTGGTACAAGCTGTGCAACTATTGATAACGAATGCGCTATAAATATTGACATCATTAAAAGTGGATAAAATTTTATACTTTTCATATTGTTAGAATGACGAAACAATAATATACTGTTCCCGGTGTTAACATGATGACAAGAAACTATCTTTATTTTATATTGCTTTTATCTCCAGTTCCCAATAAATTTTCACATGCGAACTGTTAGCCTTCCCGTCCTCAAAAAAATTAAGTACTAACGGAATGGTCAGCGGAGTGGAACCACCAGGCATGGCCTCAATTTGGTTTATGTAAGTATTCAGCTTAATCATATCCTCAAAAATTCCTTCCTTACAAACATATTTCATATGCACCAACAATTCTGCATCATACAAAAGCTGCGTGAGCAGGAATTGGCTTTTTGTTATTTTTTCTAATCCTATATCCGTTGCCAGTACTTTTTCTGTTCCAATGTTAACCGGAATACCCTGGCAGGCTTCCATAACATCAAGCATTCCCATTTTTATCCAAAGAAAATCATTACCCCTCCTTGAAACATCTATAGCATCATTATTATCTGTGTACAGCATTTTACCTACCAGCATCTGGCCGAAAAGTTCTTCGCATTTATCTGTACCTAATTCCACCGCTTTGATAACTTCAGCTTTCACCAATTTCATTTTTACACTGTACTTTAACGCACTGAAACTTAGTGGGCCACAGTCTGCAGTAGCATAACACACTTCACTGTTAAACCATACCGGGCTGTGGTCTGCTGCATGGCTAAGCGAATAAGAAACCGGTACAGCCTCTGTATTAGAATTAAATCTGCCTTTTACTTTGGCAGCAAGGTCTGTCAATACCTCATCAATGGTCGTTCCCATATTAATGATCTGCCCATCGTATTGAAAGCAGGCAATACTGGTAGATCGACTGCCCAGCAAGCGATTACTCAGACCTTCTGAAAGTGTTGCATATTGATATGTAAGTAAGGAGCCATCATTGTCTGGAAAAGAAGAAGGCAATAATCCCAATTCGGGATAAGTACCTGCTTTAGTCCTAAGGGCAGCATATAGCATCTGTTTCGAATATTCAGATGATACTGCAACATAAAATGCCTGTCCATAATCTACTCCCTGCACATATACCAGGTCAGTTTCTAACTGGCTGTTGTTTACATCGGGAAACAGATCCTGCTTGCCTGACTTTACAGCAACTGTAGCGGAATAATACACCTGGCGAAAACACAAGAGCACTGTATTCTTCATCTTATCTAGTGGAATGTTTTTAGCCACAGCCGAAACAAGCGATGGTGTAATGTTAACATCAATACCCGGAACCCGAAGATTCATCCTTGCAGCACAATCAATTTGCCCGCCAGTATTCAGCATCACATTCATTTGCCTGTTCGATTCAAAAGTAAAAATTTCAGTTGTGGCAGGTAATGCAGCTGCTCCTCCCGGGTACTTTGTTATAGCTACCGGCCATTGGCGGTTTAGCGTGCCGGCATCAAAAGTAGAAATGGTAACAGGACCCGTTCCGGATACAGCTCTGTTGTCAAAAATTTTGACAGTGAGGTCCATTTGATTGCGGGCGGTAAAACGGGTATAAGCTGCTGGGGATTGGTTTATTAAAGACTGGAACGGATACACTGCACCCGGAAAAATACCTTCCTTAAAAGTTCTTCCCGGAAAAAAAAGGCCAAAATCTTCTGTTGAGGTCTTCATTTTTATTGGTATCAGCATACAATCCGAATTAGTGAGAGTATAGTTAAAAGCGACTTTACTATCGCCATCAAATTTTCGGGTATTGGAAATGCCGGTGATTTCGGCAGGCTGGGATTGATAGGTGAAATTTTTCGGAACCCGGACATTGTTTACATAGGCCGCCCTTGCACTTGACTTAAATAAAGTTAACGGGCTTTGTGACGATTTGCTGACGATTGGCAATGCCCTGGTTGTAGTTAAAACGGGAGTAGCAGCATTTGCAGCAGGCTGTGCCGCTGTTACTGCCTGTGGCTGCGTTGTTGTTAGTGTTGCTGTTCTTTGTGTGCTAATAACAGCTGGTGTTTGTGCCCGCATAATGACACACAGATTGCACAACAATCCAATCAATAGCATTATTTTCTTTTTCATGGTTGATCCTTTTATTTTTTATTTAATTTTTTTTTCGAAAAACTGGTTGTAAAAAACTGCAATTATTGCCTGTTGAATGCTGACATTATAATAACGATCCAGGAAATATTCTTTCTTAATTCGATATTTTTCAGACGATGCTTTTATTGTATCTATCCAACTGAGATACAGCAACAGAATGCACTGATTCCATGTTGTGAATACTTGGTTTTCATAGTTTGGATTTAATAAATTACCGCATCCTGCAGCTAATTTTAGGATGGTGGGTAAATGATACCGTTTTAAAATTTTTATAGTTCAACAATTGTTGTTGCCTGGCTCGAGTTGCCTGTCTTTCTTATCAGTACGCAGGCCGTACAACTATAATGTTATTATTAACCACTACTGCGGCACATTTTCCACTGCCCGTTACATCACCAAACAACATTACTATGTCCGCTAAATATGGGTTGCTGGTACCGGTTTCAGTTGGCATAAAATCGTAATCTCTAGAACGCCGTACAGAAATACCATTTTCGTTTACAACTATAGCGTCCGCTTTACCATCACCATTAACATCGGAAAAATAATTCCCTCTAGTACCCACGTAAGCTTGGGAAGACCAAGTAAAATTTTGAGAAAATGAAGTACCCCTGGAAACTCGTACAACTATTCCCCCATCATTTACCACTATTGCATCTGCTTTGTTATCACCGTTAACATCTGCAAAAAAAGTTCCCTTTGTGCCATAACTGTCAGAATCGATCCACCTTTCAGACGCCCCAAAGCTGATACCATCTGAAACCCGAACTCTTATACCTGATTCTCCTGCTAATATTGCATCCGCTTTGCCGTCTCCGGTTACATCTACAAAAAACACTCCTTTGTCACCAAAAAACCCATCAATCCATCGTTCAGCAGGGCCAAACGAACTACCTGTTGATTTACGGACCCTTGTTTCTAAAACACTTACTGCAATGGCATCTGCTTTTCCGTCACCATTAACATCGGCAAAGTAGGTACCTTTATTTCCAAAAAAGGGTATTGTCGTCCAGCTTTCATTTGGAGTGAACACAGAACCATTTGAACGCCTTACCGTAATTAAATCGTTATTCACTACTATTGCATCTGCTTTTCTGTCGCCATTAACATCTGCTAAAAATGTTCCTTTTGTTCCAAAATAAGGGCCTGTAGTCCATTCCTGATTATCACTGAACATGTCATTATAAACCGGTAGTGGTGCCCTTGCGATATTTTTCATAGGATAAATCGCTTTTAAAGCATCTATATCGCCGCTGCTTAATTCGGAAGAGCTGAACGAAGTGTTCGGTGGGTTCACCTTGCTCCTGATTGTTTGTTTGCGCACACCATTCACTTTGATACCGAAATCAAATGCTCCATAATGCATAATTGAACGGAAATCATATCCACCAATATCCTTTACAAAAAAGAGATGTTTGTCAAAATTAGACTCCGCACCTGCCTCTATATTGGCGGTAAGAATAGTTGAAAAATTATCCCTGTCTGTTCTTGACTGTTCATGATAAAATCCAAGGCTATGCAATGTTTCATGTTTTACGATTTTAGGGCTGAGGCAGGAAATACGTATTTCTTGTTTTCCACTCTTTCGGCCAACAGGTGAAGACCCACCACAAAATCCTAGCTGGGATTCGGACACTTTTTTATAAAAAATATAATCGTTTTCGTTCGTACGAAACTTGAAACGAATATAGGTCAGGGCCATCATTTCATTTAGAGCAGTTATTATGACATTCTTTTCAGTCATAAGAAAATTATTATCAAATTCAACAGGAATGGTATTGTTCTGCCATCTTGTTTGTAAAATGAAATTGTCATCTACGACAAAGGCGAAAGCTAGGTTCTGAAGGCGATTAAGTTCGGTAGTGTCTCCAAGGTAAATATCTCCATCAAGATAAACCTGGTCTTTTATGACAGTACATTGAAAAAGCGTATCTAAAAGTTCACGCTGTGTGATTTTGCGGTAGGTACGCTGCTTGGTTTGTGCAATTGCATCTGTTTTTATCATTGCGAGAATGAGGCAAAAGCCAATAACTTTTTTTGTAATGTGCATATGTTTTTTTTTAAGATTATCGAATTACTACCTCATCATGCAGCTGATATTGGCTATTGGTATAAATGATACTGTTTTGAAATTTTCATCCAATAAGCATCTCATACCGTAATTGAGTATTACGTTGCGACTGATGCGCCAGTCGCCGCCAAAGTTGATGGTGTAAGGATGCACCACATCCCATTTAACCGAACTGCTAAGCACTGTTTTTCCGTCGGGCAAATTAATCACATCGTTCAATGCTTGTATGGGTGTTTTGAGCGATTTGGCTTCCCTTATAAATTCTGCAAAAAAGTTGAACACCGGGCCGCCATACCGGAAGTTGATGCCGAATGTAAAAAGTTTATTAGCCGCTACGGCTTTATTGATTGATTCCTCACCTGACACATTATCCTTTACGGTAAACGTAAGTTCTTCCTCATAAAATGATGACCTTATTAGACCTGATACTAAGCCACGTTTACCCATCCCCAAACCAAAGTTTAGCCAGAAAGCATTACCGGTATTTCGGTTAAGCGAAAGCTTAGTGAAGGAGCCTGCACTGTCTGTAGCATAGCTGTATATTTTTCCAAAAGCCATGTCAACATAACCAGCATTCCAGTTGTCGCCTGCATATTGTGCAGCCTGGGATTGTATCGCTGTATTCCTTCTGCTATAAAAACTTATGAATTGTGCATCGTTGATTCTCAGTTCTTCCTTTTTCTTTGCCAGCTCCGAGGGTTTCAGTATAGTGTCCATAGCAAGTAGT
>JBBQTL010000049.1:0-26470 GCA_038213285.1 Chitinophagales bacterium | reverse complement strand
CCTGATTCAACCTTTCACTATGGTAAGGTAGGCGACATCAATCCATTGAACAGCGCCAGGGCTCCAAGCAATGATCTATTTTACTGCACTACAGGAGCTTCTGCCACAGATCCACCCGACCCGGTTTGCAATACCACCCTTAATCCCAATGTATATAACAATGGCCCCAATAAGCCTTTGTACGATTCCATATTTACACCGTCCAATAATGTAGCAAGAAGAAACCTTTGGTACACATTTGTAGTGGACCAGCCAGGTTATGTAAAAGTAAAAGTGGAAAGTAAAACTCCCGCCAGGGAATACCAGCAAAAGTTTACGGTATATCAAAGTAATGTAAATGGAACATTGCCCTTCAGTACGGTCGTAAGCACCGGGCAGGTTGATTCCACGGTTGCACAGGGTTTAAGAGCGCTGGGAACTAACCAGCAAACATGGTATTACTGTGCCAACCTTACCAACGAAGTGTCGTTTTACCGTGATCCGTGTTCATCGGTCACTAACCGGTATTATGTGCTGGTAGAAAATGTGAATGCAGAGCCTTATGAAATTGGCGGCACCTTACCCAATACCCAAACAGAAGTATCGGTGATGATAGATTCTGTAACGCTCGTACTTCCCAAACATGATCATTATTCGCTTGCCGGAGATATTGGCACAGTGGGGGTAGGCAAATATACCGGTGACGTTGATAATTATTCCTGTGCTACCAAGGATCCCACCGACCCGATTTACTATTACAATTACTCGGCACAATGTCAAAAAACATTGTGGTATAAATTTACTTCTACCATTACCGGCAATGTGCGGTTCAGGATTTACATCAACGGGGTACGTAAGTATGATTATTATGATGTGCAACTCTTCAAACAAATAAAGCCTGGCGATTCAACAATCAACGGCCTTCAGATACAGGGGTATGCGACAGTATATGGCTCAGATAATACTTACTGGGCAGAATGTTGTGTGGCACCCGGCACATATTATTTATTGCTTCCGGGATGTGCCCAGGTAAATGCCTATGTATATCCTGAAATTGAGTTGATAGAAGCTGTTGGTGATTTTTGCAGCAGGGCAGTGGCTTCGGCTATTAACGGGCCAGGTGCAGTTACCACCTCTTTATTGGTAAACTGCCATACCATTGGTACCGATTATGGTGAATTTGGGCCACAACTTACCTGTCCGCAGGGAGCCAATACCGCCGACTATAAATCCAGTTGGTTCCGTATGGATATTGGTGGTACCGATACATTGGATGTAACCACCTACCTGGTAGAAAACACCAATGCTGCATCCAGCGATATAAAGTACAGGCTGATGACCGGCAACTGCGGCGCCATGCAGGAGCAGAGTTGTGTGCTGGATGCATTGACACAAAATACCTATCAGTGCCTGGTGCCCGGGCAAAGTTATTATGTGCAGGTATTTACACCGGTTACAAAATTCAACCAGGCGGTGAACGGAACGATTGATTTACACTTATCTGCCATCAAACATGCAGACACTTGTGCGCCATTAACCAATTGCCTGGCCAATGCTAACTTCACCGCCCTGTTTAATTGCAATACAGACGACTCAGTGAAGTTTGTAAATTTCTCCACTTATGGAACCAGTATTACCTACAAATGGAACTTTGGTTACAATGCACAAACATCTTCAGCAGTGTCACCTGGCTTCTTTTACCCGCCATTGCCATACGATTCAACCTATACCGTTAAACTGGCAGTGGACAATATCAGTTGTGGTAAAAAAGACTCCGTCACCAAAACAATCACCATACCTGGAAGACCGTATATAAAATTAGGAAATGATATTTCCCGTTGCGATGGTACACCCATTACATTGGTTGCTACATCGTACACCGGCGCCACCTATCTTTGGCAAAACGGAACAGTAGCGGATACATTTAAAGTAACCGCAACCGGTACCAATGATTACTGGGTAAAAATAAGTTACAATGGCTGCAGCAGCACCGATACGGTGAAAGTGCTGGTAAGCCCAATTGCAGCAAAGCCGAAACAAAACATTATTGTATGTGTGGATTCGTTGTTGGTAAGCGCTTACAGGGGGCAGGGCGAAACTTATAAATGGAATACAGGCGCTACTACTTATTACGCTTATGTAAGTATACCCGGAATTTATTGGGTGGATGTTAAATACGGTACTTGTACTTACCGGGATACGTTTTTAGTAAGCAATGCCGCTACTTCAAGACCGTTGGCTGCGGATACGACTGTTTGTTTATCAGGAGGTGGATATGTATTGAAAGCAAAAACAGCCGGGGCGATTTCCTACACCTGGCAAAACGGAAGTACGGCTGATAGTTTTAAAGTAACCACGCCGGGGCAATACCATGTCAGTATCAATTTTGGCAGTTGTGTTGTAAAAGATACTGTAAACATTACCGGGTTTCCTGCTCCTGTTATTATTAATATTGATACTTCCCTTTGCTTCGGCTCATCATTAACGTTACCATGGGGGCCGGTTGTAACAGCAGCAGGAACTTACCGGGATACCATCCATTTTGCTGCAGGCTGCGATAGCCTGGTGAGAAGGGTTACAGTAACCATGCATCCAAAACCATCTATAGGAAAAGATACAACGGTATGCCTGGCTGGTCCATACCTATTGAACGCCACTTCAACCGGGGTGGTATCTTATTTATGGCAGGATGGAAGCACCAGTTCAACATTCAGTGTGAATGCGCCGGGATTGTATTGGGTGAGTGTAAACTTTGGCACCTGTAGTGCAAGGGATTCTATCTACATTTCAGGTTCGCCAGCGCCCCTTAGTATTGTTACGGATACCAGTATTTGTTTCGGCTCATCCTACACGCTGGCCTGGGGTATTTCCGTAACCGTTGCAGGATCTTACCGGGACAGTATCCGCAATTACCGCGGCTGCGATAGTTTGATTAGGATTGTAAACCTTACCATCAAACCAAGGCCAGTCCTGGGTAACGACACTTCGATTGCTATTTGCAGCAACAGTACTTATAACCTTGGCTCAGTTTATTCAACAACAGGATTCACAACAATTTGGACGATTGGCGGCATACCGGTGGCCAATCCTGCTTCCGTAAACAGCCCCGGCGTTTACAGGCTGATTGCTTCAAATAACAACGGTTGCGCTGATACCGCCCTGCTAACACTTACGGTTAGCCCAAAACCGGTATTGGGAAATGACGTGTCTGCAGGTGTTTGCCAGGGAGATGTATTCAACCTTAATAACCTGTACACTACAAACGGCCTGGTAAGTAGCTGGACAATCAATAATGTTATGGTCAGCAATCCGGCGGCAGTAAATATTAGCGGAGTGTACCAGTTAATTGCAGCAAACAGTTTTGGTTGCACCGATACGGCGCTCGTAACACTAACAGTTAATACCAGGTTATCATTGGGTAATGATACAAGTATCAGCATTTGCAGTGGTAATGCGGTAAATCTTACCGGCATTTACAACACCGCCAATCTTACCAATGCCTGGACAATCAATAATGCTGTAGTAATCAATCCTGCTGCGGTTACGGTGGGTGGTATTTACAGGTTGATAGCCAGTAATACATCCGGCTGTGCAGATACCGCATTGGTAACCGTTTCATTCAATTCCAAACCATCACTGGGTAATGATACAGCGGTAAGCATCTGCCAGGCAACACCGTTCAATCTTGGTAATTTATATAACACCGGTGGGTTGGTCAATAGCTGGACGATTAACAATATTATGGTCGGCAGTCCTTCATCAGTAACTGTAAGCGGGCTTTACCGGTTGATTGCAGGAAATAATTCCGGTTGTGCAGATACCGCTATTGTAACATTAACGGTTAACCCCAAACCATCACTTGGAAATGATACCAGCATTAGCATTTGCAGCGGTAATCCGGTAAATCTTTCCGGCATTTACAACACGGCCAATCTCACCAATGCCTGGACAATCAATAATGTTTTGGTTAGCAATTCTGCTGCGGTTACTACGGGTGGTATTTACAGGTTGATAGCAGCTAACACCACAGGCTGCACAGATAGTGCATTGGTAACTATTTCATTCAATCCCAAACCATTACTGGGCAATGATACAGCGGTTAGCATCTGCCAGGGAAATTCATTTAATCTTACAACTGTTTATACCACTGCTGCACTTACATCCAGTTGGACTTTAAATAATGTATCCGTTAACAATCCATCCGCTATTACTGCGCCGGGAACATACCGGTTAATTGCAATCAATAATTTTAACTGTGCCGATACCGCAATTGTAACGCTTTCATTTAATCTAAAACCAGCAATAGGCAATGATACTGCAGTTAGTGTTTGCCAGGGTAATACATTTAATCTTACCGGTATTTATTCAACAGCTAATCTTACAGCCAACTGGACGTTTAATAACACAACGGTTAGTAATCCACTTGCTGTTGTGGCGCCAGGTGCTTATCGGTTGATAGTAACCAATGCTGCCGGTTGTAAAGACACGGCCTTCGTTACATTAACAGCAAATACAAAACCCGCTATCGGAAAGGATACCGCCATTGTCATTTGCCAGGGCAGATCGGCTAACCTTACTTTACTGTACAATGCAACGGGCCTCACTGCCAACTGGACAAGAAATGGGCAGGCAATCACCAACCAGTCTGCGGTAACGGTTGCAGGTATTTACCGGGTGATGGTAATTACGGCACAGGGCTGTGCTGATACTGCGTTGGTAACAGTAGCGGTTAGCCCAAAACCAAATTTGGGCAACGATACCAGTATCAATATTTGCCAGGGAGGCAGTTTAAATCTTACCGGTATATACAATACTACTGGCAATAGCAATAGCTGGACAAAGGCTGGTGTTTCAGTTTCCAATCCAGCTTCGGTTAGTGCAACGGGGGTTTACCAGCTAATCACCAGCTCCGCATTTGGCTGTTCAGATACGGTGCAGGTTAGCCTTGCAACGATCACCAATCCGCTGGTAGTTACCAACAACCCTGCCGCAATATGCCTGTCCAATACAGTGAATTTGACCAATGCAGCAATAACTACAGGATCTGCTGCCGGCCTTGTGTTTACGTATTGGTCAGATGCCGCAGGTACGGTGGCTTACAATACTCCAACAGCAGCGGCAGGCGGTGTGTATTATATTAAGGGAACAAATGCTACGGGTTGTGCGGCTATAAAACCGGTAACAGTAATTTACTATCCATTGCCACTGGTAAAGGCAGGGGCAGACTTTGCGATTTGCTATAAAGATTCCGCTACATTAAATGCTTCGGTTACCAATATTACCGCACCGGTCACATACCTGTGGGGGCCTGTAGCTACGGGGGGAATCAGCAATCCAACATCTGCCGCCACCATCATAAAACCTGCGGCCACACAGCAGTACATACTAACTGTAAAGGATGGCTATGGTTGTAATTATAATGTAAAGGACACCGTCGTGGTAACCATGCGGCCACCGGTGCCGGCTTTTGCCGGCAATGATACCATTGCAGCGATAGGCGTTCCACATCAATTGATGGCAACCGGTGGTATCAATTATTCCTGGTCGCCGGGCTCGTTACTAAACAATCCATTTAGCGCAAATCCCCTGGCAACTTTATTTGCCGAGATCACCCTGTTTACGGTAACGGTGAGGGATATTGCCGGGTGCGTTGGTTATGATACAGTAAAAGTAAAAGCTTACCAGGGCAACGCCTATTATGTAGCCAATGCATTCTCTCCAAACGGGGATGGCCTGAATGATTTTTTCAGGCCTGTACCTGTTGGCATTGAAGTTACAGAAGCCTTCCGGATATTTAACCGTTATGGACAGGTAGTATTTGAAACCAGTCAACTGATGAAAGGGTGGGACGGAACTTACAAGGGAATTCCCCAGGCTGTGGGCAATTTCGTGTGGATACTAAAAGGCAGGGGGCGCAATGGTAAACTGATTGAAATGAAGGGCAACGTGATGCTGGTGAGATAATCGTTATCAGTATAAATACCCCGTTTTTTAAGCTCCTTTTTTAACTGGCTTAATTGAAATAAAAGACGGTTGTAGTTTGATTATAAAGTTTACATCTTTCTAAAAAGGTATAAACTTTATAATCAAACAGAGTATAAAATTTATACTGAAATGCGTTTTTGGTCTCTTGAAGATTACCCCTTAACCCTGCTATAAAATCCTGTTACGCCCCTGTCACTATTTCCCCATTTTTACCTTGACCACAATCATTCATTCGGCTAACTGCTATCATTTTACAGAGAAAGCCGGTTTAATATTTTTATTAAAAAAATAGAAAGTGGAAAAGATTCTATTGGCAGTAGATGCCATCAGTATGGACGAATCAGCATTGGTATTTGTCTCCTTCCTTGCCCGTTTGACAAAATCAACGATAACCGGCGTGTTTTTAGAAAATTTGGAGAATGAGGATCGGCCGGTACTAAAGCACATGAACGGGCTGGCCTATGTGAATTGGGAAGCAGATGAAACATCTGAAAATCACCAGTATAAAACAGCGTTAATTGAAAAAAATATTTCCTTATTTAAAGAAGGATGTGCTAAGAGGCAGATGACCTGCATGGTTAACCGGGACAGGGGAGTGCCTTTATATGAACTGATTAACGAAAGCCGGTTTGCGGATCTACTGGTGATAGATGCGGATACTTCATTTAAAAAAAGCTATGATGGAACTCCTTCTGAATTTGTAAAAGATATACAGTCAAAAGCGGAATGCCCTGTAATTATCGCCCCTGAAAGATTTGAAGGAGTTGATGAAATTGTATTTACTTACCATGGAACGTCTTCTTCTATGTTTGCCATTAAACAATTCACTTATCTTTTTCCTGGATTACAGGATAAAAAAATCAGTGTCATACAAGTAAATAAAGAGGGCCAATGGCATGATACGGATAAATATAAAATCAAAGAATGGTTGAAAGAGCATTATTCCGATATCAGTTTTTAGGTGTGTCTGAAGATAAACTTAAAAAACTGGAGGCAAAGGATAAAGTAACGCGAGCTAAAGCTGCCGCGGATTTTGAGAAATCCTGCCAGCATTCCGCACTGGAATTTTCCATTCACACCGATCGCAATATTGCCATCCTGGAGTTGAAGCATGAAAGCCTGTATGCCGACCTGTTGGTGATTAATTCCGAAGAAACGCTTACACATTATGCTGAAAATTTACCGACCCCTTTTATCCGGGAACTGCTAAGTGATACGCAATGCCCGGTATTGATTGTACCACAGAAATACAAACCCATTCAGAAGATCATCCTTTTGTACGATGGTGAACCTTCCTCGGTGCATGCTGTAAAAATGTTCAGTTATCTATTACCCCAATTAAAGCATTTAGATACGGAAGTAATTTCTGTAAACCCGGTCGATACATCAATGCACCTGCCCGATAACAAACTGATGAAAGAATTTATAAAACGGCATTATCCCAAAGCGACCTACACCATCATGAAAGGTTGGGCCGAAGACGAAATTGTAAAGCACCTGAAAAGCACAACCGAAAATGCACTCGTGGTGTTGGGCGCTTACCAAAGAGGAAAGGTAAGGCGTTGGTTTCGGCACAGCATGGCGGATACCCTGATGAAGGAATTGAAATTACCATTGTTTATTGCCCATAATAAATAAAACAGTTTCAAGTCTGCACGGCAATTAATGTTTACCTGCACCATCAACCAGTTGATCGGTAAATTTCTCTTCCCCCAAATGAGGATAATCAAAGTTTTTTATGATGGCCATCAGTGTTTTGGGCGTTGAGATAAAGTATTTTTAATTTCTAAACAGCTTGCTATGAACACAGTAATTACACCCGAAATAAAGGTCGTAATGGATGCGGTACATTATCGCCCTGCCGTGTCAGTCATCATGCCATTTGAACCAAAAATGAAGCTTAAAAAGGAGTTAATCCAATCGCTGGAGATAGCCGCCGATAAAGTGGAAGAGCAATTGCTTGAAAGCTATCCGGGTGAAATGGGCAACCTGGTGATACAGAAGCTGAAGGCCATTATTAAAAACCTCAATTTTAGTACCCACAAAAACAGTATCGCCATCTATGTATCGCCGGTATTTGAAAAAGTATTGTACCTCGATATGGAAGTGGAACAAAGGATCGTAGTGGATGAGTCATTTGAAATCCGGGACCTTGTTTACAATAAAAAGCAAATACTTAAATACCTGGTGCTGGTATTAAGTGGTAAGGAAAGCCGGATTTACCTGGGTAATTCAAACAACCTGGTTAAGATAGTTTCAAATGCACCTGAATCGGTATATGCCTATTTAAATGATGTGCCGGAAAGAGTGGCCAATTTTTCGGATATGCCGGAGCGAAAAGAAATAATGACAAATAAATTTTTACACCATATAGATAATTCATTAGACATTATACTCAATGCATACCGGCTACCACTTTTTGTGCTGGCTCCTGAAAAAATAATGGGACATTTTAAAAAGATTACCAGGCACATGAGTGCAGTGATTGAGTATGCACATGGGAATTTTGACGAATCCACATTGGACCAATTGAAAGAAATAGTGAAACCGCTGATAGCAGACTGGAAAATGGTCAGGCAGAAAGATTTATTGAATCAAATAGAAAAGGCCGCAGACAAAAAGAAACTGGCAATGGGTATGAGCGATGTATGGCGTGAAGCAACCAGAAAGAAAGGCCGGCTGCTGGTAGTGGAAAAGAATTTTAAGTATGTGGAACAGCAAGAAAACAGCGACCAGATCATTCATAAAGCAATAAAGCCATACAATACATTTTCTTACATACGAGACGCAGTAGATGACATTATAGAAAAGGTACTGGAAAACGGCGGGGATGTGGAATTTGTAGAAGAAGGTATGCTCAGTAAGTTCGAACAGATTGTATTGATACAATATTATTAAATTAACCCGTTGCCGGCAGGCGTAAGGCTGATTTTATATGCACGCCGGCAAACCGAATTATTATAAACAAAGCAGCCCATACAGCCGGGGAAAATAAAAGGGAAGGGGCCTTCAGCATTTCTATTAATCGAAGTGAAATTAAATAAGCTGATAGCTGGATCCAAAAATACCCGGTGGCGTAAAACAACAAGTCGTATATTTGAAGCAGCAGGGATTTGAGATAGTAGCAGCGAATGAATAACCGGTTTATAGTAAAAGTCTTTGAAAAAAATTAACCCACTTGCTTTAAAATTAAAAAATCGCATCTATTATGATTGGAAAACTTTCCCCCGAAGAAATGGACGAATTGCTAAAAGAAAATATTTACGGACATCTTGGCTGCAACGATGGATTCAACACGTATGTATATCCCATTAATTATGTGTACGATGGTAAATTCATTATCGCACATTCACAAACGGGAGCCAAGATCCAGGTAATGCGGGACAATCCCAGGGTCTGCCTGCAGGTGGATGAAGTTGAAAATCATACCAATTGGAAAAGCGTAATGATACACGGTGAATACCAGGAACTGACGGACGAAAGAGAACGCAATTATGCGATGAAAGCTTTTGTTGACCGGAGACTTTTTTTAAAAATAAGTGAACCAGGCATTGCAGCGGGCATCACTGACCTGGAAGCAAATCCACCGGTGAAAACGGACAGTAAGCCCACCATTTACAGAATTGTGATTGATGAAAAAAGCGGGCGGTATGAAAATGAGTAAGAAGTAGTCAATGGCAGCTCCACACAAAATGATATTTTAATTCCCGGGCGGGTTACTTCCAGTGCGAGTATCTGCCTTTAAACTATTCAAACAAAACAATGCGTTGCGGCAAGACTCGCCGCTAATCAGGCGAGACGAGGATTTCAATGTATAAAGCTCTTTCAAATCATTTTGTACCGTGCCCGGATAGGCGTAGAATCCTGCAATAGCCGTTCAATACTTTAGAGCTCTTTTCTGCTGAGACCCGCTATTGAATAATATGGCTTGACGGTGATGCATCCATAGTTTCCTTGCATGTTATTTCCAAAGCTGTAGGACGGCGTACTCCGCTTAATTACAGGCATGTTACCAACAATAAAGAACATTCCACTGCTATTGTCGTTGCCGGTAAAAAAATTACTCTTTACCTTTATCTTCAACACTAAAAGGGCGGCACCTGGCTGTAATTAATTTGATTTGTTGAAACTTTTTAAAACTTGCATATGAATAATTTATTTTCCCGCAGACAGATCATTAAAACTGGTTTACTTACTGCTGCAGGGTCTTCGTTTTTAAAAAACATCCCCGCTGCAGTAGCTACGGTCGCTGGGCCGACGTACAATGGTATTAAAGATCCGTGGTTTGGTTTCAAGGTTGGCATTGCTTCCTATTCATTCAGGAAATTATCAGTAGACGATACAATCAAAGCAATGCAGCAACTTGGGTTGAACTACATTTCAATTAAAGATTTTCATTTGCCGTTGACGAGTTCAACCGATGAAAGAAAAGCAGTAATACAGAAATTCAAAGATGTTGGGATTACTCCCTTAAGTTGCGGCAACATCACTATGGAAAATGATGAAGCAAACATCAGAAGGGCGTTTCAATATGCAAAGGATTGCAATATGCCAACCATTGTTTGTAGTCCGCATCCTGATTCAATGCCTGTCCTCGACCGCATGGTGAAAGAATACGACATCAGGCTGGCCATACACAATCATGGCCCGGAAGACAAGCGTTTTCCTTCACCCGATGATGTGTGGAAAGCCGTTCAGTCGTACGATAAAAGAATTGGGCTTTGTATTGATGCAGGACATACTGCCCGTGCAAAAGCGGATCCTGCAACAGCCATTGTAAAATACAGGGAACGTTTGTACGATTTTCATTTTAAAGATATTAATACTACAGAACCCAACGGCAATACCATCCAGGCCGGCCGGGGTGTACTCAATCTTCCATCTATCCTTCAAGCGTTGATTAAAATAAAATATGATAATTTGATTAGTATGGAATACGAGGGTTTTCCAGAAAATCCGGTACCTGCTGTTGCTGAAACGATGGGATACTTAAAAGGCATGCTGGCGGTTATGTCGAAGAAGTAGCGGGCGGTATTTGCACCGTCCCTTGCGTGGCACGGAGTCCAGAGCCAGGTGGTTACAACTATAGCCGTGTTTCGTGTCCACGAATCACGCTCGGGATTTCAGTTTCACTGCTTTATTGCTGCAAGGCACATCAACCAGGGCAAATGTGATTTGTAAGCTAAACAACGTTCAGCGCAATATGCGATTCTAATAAAATTTTGGAACCTGGGTAAAGTGGGCACGAACCACCGCGGTCGAATTGATAAAAAGGTGAATCGAAGTTGAAGGCTCCGGGCAACCAGCACAGAATAAACATCACTTTCAAAGTTATCCCAACATGGCATTGGATTACAGGCCAATTAACGCACAAGAACTGTGGGCTTAGGCCTTTGTAATAAACTTACAGGGGCATAAAGCATACACATGACCGCCCACCTGCATTGACAGTCGGGGCATCAGTTGCTGGATGGCCTGTTTATCAAAAAAAGAAATAACTCAATTCTTACTTATTCCATTCCATTTTTTTATTTGTTTGCCATTCCATTTTAGATACGTTTTTCCATTAACCATGATACTGGCCACCGTCATTGTAATGGAAGGATAAGTAGCAATGCAGCTATTTGAATTGGTAACAGTAACTGTAATAACACTACCGCTTGTGAGGCTGCTGGTAGTATACGTTGATGAAGCAGAATTTTGTATGCTGTTTCCATTAAGCTTAAAATTATAAGACGTTCCGCCGGCAGCCGTAAATACTACAGGACTTCCCATGCTGGTGGTACTACCCACATCGCTCTGTAAAGTGCCGGACGGTAAATCATTGATAGCAGCCGTCGTATTCGCAGTTCCGGTACATCCATTTGCATCGGTCACCAATACGGTGTATATGCCTGCCATGGATTGGGTTACATTGTTGAGTACCGGGTTTTGGCTACCGGCGACAAATGAATTTGGACCAGTCCAGCTATAAACAAAAGGAGCATCACCTGCGCCGTTTGCCACATTCATAGAAATATTTTGACCAACGCATTTTGCGCCGTCATTTGTGGCGGAGTGTGCAGGTGGAATATAGGTGTATTCGTAGGCGCCTAAATCGGGGTTGGTTGCACTCCGGGTAGCACCCGTCAGATCGTTGGTAATAACTACTGGCGTTGTAATGGGTACTCCTGCATTATTTGAATTGCAATTCAAGGTTGGAACTGGCTGCAGGTCAAAATCCGATGTTACAAAGCTTACGATCTTATTGATCGAATTGGCATCTCCACCTGAATTAGCCTGGAACTGCGTAAAAGTATTGCTGGTACCTGTTCCCCATTCGGCAGTGGCATCTGTATTGCTGCTGTAAATATCATTGTAATTGGAAGAAGAAGAAAGCCAACTGGTAGCGGGTGCAGCAACGGAATTACTGATCGCATAGTGGTTACCGGCGCCTGTCCGCGTATTTATAAAAAGATTGTCCTTTACAAGTACGCCTCCTTCAGTGATGCGGAGAAATGCCGCAGAGCGGGCTGCGGTACCTGATGCGGTACCGGTAATAAATACAGAGTTGTGAAAATAGTTCCAGGTGGTGCCAGTTGTATTCTGAACAATACCATACATATTCACACCGTTTGTAAATGCAGCATTGCTGATCTTTATTGCATTATTATAAACAAAGAACGTTCCCTTGAATGCCTTGATGCCTATAATACCGGGCAGGCTGGTGACACCGGTTGCACTATTTGTAAAACCACTGAACCTGTTTCCATATATATTGCCGCCACCGCCGGAAATCACGGCTAATCCTGCAACTACTGTATTTAGGCCTGCTGTCGTTTCGCTTGAAAAGTTATAGAAATTGTTATTGCTTATTTCTGAAGTGGTGCCCCCGGTCGAAAACAACAATCCAACGATTGTAAACACAGACGGATCATCTGTTTCTGCCAAAGCAGTCTTTTGTGAAAGACTTCTAAAATTGGAGAAAGTATTGGAATTTACCGTCGATACTTTGGGCGAACTGCCACTGATCTCCATACCCCTGATTTTTGCGGCAGTGCCCGAGGAACGGTAGTCTATATTGTTGATGATATTGTTTGCGATGATGGTACTGGGGCTTAAACTGGTACTGGAAAGAATACCGGTATATCCCAATGAACTGGCACTTGAATTCGGTGCCGCGTAAATATCACTGATGGTATTATTTTGGTAAGATTGTACATAGCCATTCTGGGCATTGATACCCGTAAAAGAGCCCGATGAAACCGCACTTAAATGGCTGATATTTTTAACTGTATTTCCATCAACCTGTGGTAAGGCTGAACTAATGGTAGAGCCCAGGTAGAAACCGGTTAAATTGGTAGATGGGGCCGTAGAAGTTGCCATTACCCGAATGCTGTTTGCTGTTGTGGTACTTCCAATGGTATTATTGTTAACCTGTAATGGCGGCTTACCGATGGAAACATAAATCCCCCTGAAATCGGAGGACCCGGGGTTGCTGCCGGTATTGTTGATATCTATTCCAGCCACCTGGTTACCGTTGATAACACCACCGCTGCTGTGACAATACACCCCGTAGATCGTGGAACCGTTTCCCGAAACTGTTGAAGTGGAAAGAGAAATAGAACCATTCGCACTTGCTGATCCTATTGTATTACCTTCTCCGGCAAGGGCACCTCCTATATTAATCCCGGAGCCCCCGGTTTCTATCCCGTAAAATAAAAAGGAAAAAGGACTGGAAGATGCAACATTGGAAATAGTGATTTTAGCAATGATATTTCCTTTAATGTTTGATGCAGGTGTTGCAGCCCCGGTTGTTAACATTATACCTATATATGAAAAGCTTCCGGTAGCATCGTAAGTGGCATTGCCGCCTGATAAGTGACTGCCTTCGCCACCTATAAAATTGTTTGAAATGGTATAACCTGCGCCTCCCAATATCCGGATACCATAAACCGGCGGCAGGCTATTATACGTATTAAAAATACCTGCTTCTTTGAAAAAACTATTGTCTTGGATGGTCCAGCCACTTGATCCCGTGGCACCAACTTCAATCCCTTTAGTTAAATAGTTATAAATATTATTATTGGAAATAGTAATGCCTGTGTTTGGGTAGGCAGCTGTTCCGGACGAGTAAATCGCATTTGCCGGAAGGTTACTACCTGCACAACTGATACTATTTCCTGAAATAATATTATTACTGTTGCCTGTTGTGGAGCCGGTGGAAAAGAAGATAGTTCCAAAACCAGAACTGGTTCCTGAACCGGTAATTGAACAATTTTGAATAACATTATTATTTGCATCGAGGATATACCTGATGGTACTGGCGGCAGCCGTGTTACTGCTATTGGAAATCGTTAAAGCATTGCCGCCCGTATTCAAGCCATCAATGGTAACATTATCAGCCCCGTTCAAATCAACTAAGGCCGCATCTAATGCACCGGATATACTTCTTGATCCGCCCTCGGGATAAATATTAACCGCAGAATAGTTTGCAACACCCGCCCCGCTTCCGTTTAATACAGCCGTTGCAGTTTCGGTGGTGGATCCTGTAAGGCCAATGCTTATTACCCCCTGGTGTGTGCCATTATTGATTGCATCAAAAGCAAGTTTTACTGAGCCGTAAGTTGTTGGTCCGCTTACACCCATGGTGGCCGTAACAGACACCTGTGCAACCAGGGAAAAACTGAAGATGGTGCATGCAATACTACAAAGGCATTTCGCCTGGAATGTGGCAAATCTTTTTTTGAATAGAGGTAAGGCCTGCGGAACTAATTTTATTAAAAAGGGTAATGATAGATAGGTTTTCATGTGTGACCTTTGAATCAGGTTTTTATTACAATTGCCCGATTGATGTTATTTATTTCTTGAGGGACAAAATAGATACGGCAAATACCGTTATAAAAATGACTGATGGTTTATCCAACTGATGATTTCTTATTTAATTATAGTTCTCCAACATCCATAGATGGCTTGAAGTGTAGTTTATTGCTGTTAAAGGCAATGCCTACTCTTTGTACCTGGTTTCCCGAAGTGGCCGGCTGTGTTGTTGTGATAGCGCCGGTGATTGTGGCACTCAGGTAAACGGGAGCTGCCCCAAATGACCAGGTATCTTCCCTTATAAAACCTTCAATGAGCATCTTCCCGGAACCATTGGCTGCTATATTTTCCAAAGCCATGCGTTGTACAGGGGTAGTTGCCAGGCTGCCTGCATTTGCTTTTCTCCATTTATTTGTAGCAAAATCTAAATATAAAACATCACCAAATACAAGCGCTTCACCAGCGATAGCGGTTTCAAAACTGCCAACATAACTGCGGTTCGAATTGAGTGCGGCAGTAATATCAATGCTCTTATTATTGAGTGATAAATTGCCCCCTAATGATGGCATCAAATCTTCCGATACCTTCGTCATCAATGTGCCAGTTGTATTTGGAAGCGTGATCAGGTTTGCCGCAGTTGGATCTGCTACAGCGAGGGTTGTCATATTTCCACCTGTGGTAGCCCCATCAAAAACCAATGCATTGGCACCTTGAACTGAACCTTTAATAGTTACGGTGTTCGCCGTAGTAGTGCCAAGCGTGGTATTGCCGTTTGCAGATAAAATTGAAGTAGTCGTTGAACCCGTGGTAACGAAGTTATTGGTTCCAAGGTTAACTGCCGAAGTAGCGCCTGTGTATGGTACTAACCCTGCAGTAGAGGGGAATGATGACCAGCTCAATAAGCCTGTTCCATTAGTGGTAAGCAGTTGCCCCAGTGTGCCATCGGCCCCGGGCAAAGTATAAGTGGTGCTTCCCGCTGCTGCCGGAGGAGTAAAGCCGACATAACCGGATGTAACGCCGGAGAGCCTGAAAGTACCTTTTACATCAAGCGTACTTCCGGGAGCAGTAGTAGCAATACCAACATTTCCGTTTTGGTCAATCTTCATTCTTTCCACTTCAGCTACTGTGCTGTTGGCAATTGTCTTAAAACTCATGAATGCTCCGTGTCCACCTGTTGTCCAGTTTTGAGTCGTTTTTACCACGATCCCCGTAGAAACCACATCTGCAAAAGTGGAACCGTCGTATCCTACAAAATGCAACGCCCCTAAGATAGTTCCGCTGGTTACTGGTAGCGGTGCCGCCTTAGTACCCGCAGAAACCTGTAATTGCATGCTTGGAAAATATCCCTGGTTGCTGGCATTGTACATCCGCGTTGCAATATCAGCGTCAGGACCGCCCGGGTCTTCTACCTGAATTCTGTAAATAGGATTTGATACATTTAATCCTAACAATCTTCTTGGCCCTGTAAGGCGCATGGCCTCAATATTATTTGTTTTAAATATGAAGTCCGCATTGTCGATGGTTCCTAAGAAGTTTGGTCCCGCAGTGGTGCCCGTATTTCCGCTCAGGTTCCATTGAGCATTTACTACCGGCCCTAAGTCAATGGGAGCTGATGCCACACCGTTGATAGTAGATACCAGGTTTTTCCCTGCCAGGCTAAGTGCATTGCTATTGACAATAGGTACACCCGTTGCTGCTATTCCATTCACATTGGTGGTTAAAATATTTGCCGTGCTTGTATTGCTTACCGAGTTAATGATGGGAGCGGTAGCTGGTACGCCATTTACCGTACTTGTCATCGTATTAACGCCTGCTGAAGGTACCAGGTTGCTGCTTAATGTATTGGTGGTAGATCCGCTTCCATAACCCAATGTGGTCCAGTTTGGTGCTGCCGGAGTTCCCCTGTTTACCTTAAACGTATTCTCGGTTGTGTTGAAAATCATTAACCCATTTGCCGGCAGAAGAAGGGTATTTTGCTGGGAAGTTGTCATCCGGGGTGCTAAAAAACCTTTAGTGGTGCTGCTTAAATCAAGCAGGGCACTCGTGTCAGGCAACAATCCCAATTCGTTGATGGCTATATTCTGAGCATAAAAACGAGGGATAAAGGCAAGCAACATACATAAGAGCAGCAGGGAGAATTTTCTCATACAAGGATAGGATTTTTATTGTTTTTTTATAGATTGGATTATTCTTTCATCGATGTTTATTACTGTGGGTTGCTTTCGGTTGATGCACTAAAGAACGTATGCCTTCACAATTGAGCCCAGGCTAATCGCTTTATTTTCCTTTACCGCGTTCCCCGTTAAATCGCCCGAAAAAAAATCTTGTTAGATACTAACGTATAATCAGTTAAAAGTATTGCTAATTGTTATAAGTATCTGTTATGCAAGCTTAATCAAAGGCAGTAACGAGAATGAAGTATTCTTTTATTATTGATGTTGTACTGCTTATAAGGCCGCCGGTTTTAGCTTCAATTATAAATCCGGAACGGATAAGGGTAAAGATTTTGATATAATGGCAGGAAGGTTCTACCTTTTTGAAAAAAGTATCAAATCCATCGGCTAATTTCACTATCAGTCACCGCCCGTTTGTTACGCATCCCTTCGGGGTAAACCTCCTCATTTTTTATTTTTTCCGGCCGTAAGCTGTTTTATACGCTTTCACTTTTCAACTTTAAAAATGCAGGTTTATTCCGGCAGCGAATTAATAACTTACCGCTATTATTCCACGATCACTTTCTGGGTATTTCGGTTATTTTCCTGCCCGATCACTTCTAATTGATAGATACCTGTTGGTAGTTTTGAGCCGGTATTCAGTGAAAAACTGCTGTTGCCTCCATTGTTATTTACACTGCTGGTATATAAAGTTTGACCAATATTGTTAGTTAACCTCAGTTGGTAAGTGCCGGCTGGCTGATTGTTCATCTGCAGGTTGATTACGTTACCGGTGATTGGGTTAGGGAATATATTATAGCTGGCATTAGTCTTTCCTATCGCTACTTTCACTATTGAACTATAGGTGATTTGTCCGCTCCTGTCATAAATTTTAATCCTGTAAAAGTTATTACCGGGCACTGCTTTTAAATCTAACCAGCTATAGTTATTAAAGGCATTATTGGCGCCTGCAACAGTAGTGGTGTTAACTTTTTCAAACACATTTCCGTCAATAGATTTTTCTACATCGTATTTTAATATATTGATCTCGTTTTCCACTTTCCAGTCAACTGCAATGTTTTTGTTTTTCTGGTAAGCTACCACACTGCGCATGGTTACCGGTAAAGGCGCTATCGGGCGGAACACTATTTTAAACCTGTTTGCGGCTGCGGATGCTCCATTGCTATTTACCGTGAATTTTACTTTAGTAGTGCCAGACAGGTTAATTACGGTGCTTGTATTCAGGTAGCTATCCAGTAAAAGCCCGGTTATATCCGGTTGTTGTAAACCAGCCACTACAAATTCAAACTGGTAATTTCTTTGAACCAGTTTTGTAAGCTTGAAATATAACGTATCGTTGATTGTAAGGGCAGGTCTTCTTTCTGCAGCAAGCGTAGAAGTTGAGCGCTGAATAGCCAGGTTCTCGTTCACATTTCCAAATTTTAAAGCGTCATCACGGTCTACCTGTAGTCCATAAATATTGTCGAACTCTGCAATCACGCCATCTGCAATGATGGTGTTGTTATCTGTTTGCAACAAATAAAGGTTAGTACGTATTTCTCCAACACCTGCACCTGTTGGAGTGGCTGGAGTCTGTGGCCTGAAAACAACGTTATTATCGTTACCGGATTTATTGGTTTCGCTAAAAACAATTTGTGATTCGCCGTTGTCTTTTGTTTCTACAAAAAATGCCTGGCTCGATTGCAGGTCCTTCGTCTGGGCGCTTGCTGATACTGTTTTTACATAAATTCCGTCGTTGTTCAGATCATCCATCATCACATACCCGCCCAGCTCACTAATCTTTGGATCCCATACATAAAAGCGCTTAACAAGGTTTGATCTTGTTACTTTATTGAAATCAATCGGGGAAGCATACGGATTTCCTATCAGCGTATAGCTGTTAGCGGTACTTGAAGTGGTAAAAACCTGGTTGCCTGTTTGCAATGCTCCAATAGAAGTGAGCGTGGTAGTATTTTTATTCGGCACAATAGTATTTGCTGGGTCCCTGTCGCCCCTTACAAAAACGAAATAGCCGCAATTGTCTGCCTTGCCGGTATTGCGGGGAGAAATGGCTACATGCGTATTGTTCACATTTATCAAAGCCTGGGTGGCACCATTCCACATTTTAAGCGACACATGGTTTTGATAACTTACATCAAGGCCATTACCAGATGCGCCGGTTGGGGAAGTACCTGTAACCAATGTTCCAATCCCTTTAGTATACACTCCTCTGTTCTGCCAGGTATTATAAATCGAATTTGAACTGGTAACGGGAGCAGTCAACAAGCGCCACGCCCTTCTTGCCGGGATATATCGCTCAACATGTGCTTTACCGATGATCAGGCTGGTAGCAGGAACCACATCCACTCTTGCAGTGAGCGCCGCGTCTGATATCAAAGTCAGATTACTGTCGGTATATAAATTTCCCCCTGTTACTGCCATTACGTTTCTAACACCAACCCCTGATTTTAAAGCAACACCATAAGCCGATTTTGTGATAGATAAGTTATAGAATATTGTTTTTGAACTTCCGGCTATATAAGAGGTAAGTGTATCCTTATCCCCACTAAATATCACTGTACCCTTTGACTCGACCAACGCCCCATTGTTTTTTAAGAAGCCGTTGTTAACGACCATCGTAATATTACCGTTAAAAACCAAACTCATCCGTTGATTGACCACAATGCCCTGTGCCGCTACCATCATAGCCAACATAGTGAAAAGCGCCATCCACAGCAAGCTGATAAAATACTTTCTAATACTAAATAAGTGACTGGATGGTAAGGCAAGTGCTTTTGTAGGTAGGTAAACATTTTGCATAAACAATGATTTCAGTTAGGTGTAGTAATTTTCTTAGTTGGGAGGTAGTAATTTTCTTGTTTTACTCGTAAATCTACTATCGTGCCTAAATTTAGTTGAGTGATAATCAATACATTACTTATCGTTCCAGCTCCTGCGCTTCCAATAAAAAGATATAGTTTCCAGATTCGGGAAGTCACCTTCTGTAGGTAAAGCGGTTCAAAAATTTCGCCAATAGAAAATGGACGGCTATTTCCACAATTATTTTATCCCGGCGCATGAATGATGACAATATTCACTTCATTCGGAAAAGCCTGAAAGATTTGTTCTATAACCTGGATGTATACAAAGGAATTAAACATCAACCGGGCGCTTTCCTCATTTGGAAAGAAATGAATATTGATCAACTCCTGGATGAACTGGGAAGTTTCCAGGACAAGTGTACGGCAATTGCATTATTGAAGGCTTTTGGGTTCAATAGTTTACATGCATCCAACCAACAGTTGCCGGATGGAATGAAAACTGAATGGATACGGGATAAGATGGCCATGAAAAAATTACTGGTAAGAAATTAAAAACAACCGTTCTCACGCCACGGCCATTCCGGAACTAAACTCCTTAAGGCACCCATTGCAAACTATTTGCTGATTACTGTCCGTGATGGTACTTTTCATAATACCCGTAAACAAAAATTCAGATATTTGATTATGGGTTATTCCTGCACCAAATATTGCGGGTGTTACCATTTAGCATGTTAACAAGGAGGCAGAGGGCAGAATTCCTGCGCCTGTTGAAAATACAAACAATACAACTTAGTGTACAAGTTTAATTTAATTCATCCATCGTGATGGATTAAAATTGAGGGGCCGGATAAAAATCCAGCCCCGTGTTAAGATCCAATATCCTATGAAAAACCGATGTAAAAATAACCGCTGGCTACATAATAAAAACTAACCTTTGTCAATACATTACCTGATTGAAAACAGGGTGTCCGTTGAACAGCGGAGAATGGAGGTTATTTCCTGTTTTTCATCCAATCAAATTTCCGGTACACATCATTATAAAATATTACCCGGCCCGTTGAATCAATCCCCGCCGGATTATACCATACAATTACCGGCATCTGTACATCAGCAGGAACTGTTATTGGTGACTGGTTTCGCAAACACCCCTTCTGTTCCAGGCTATCTATTGCGATGGTATTATTCCTTAAAATGAGATAACCCAGTTCCATCGGTTTTTGCATCCGCATACAACCATGACTGAAGTAACGCAGATTGAGGCCAAAGGAATTCTTGTTGGGGGTATCGTGCAGGTACACGCCGAATGGGCTATAAAAATTTAGTTTTATTAAACCCAATGAGTTGTAGCAGCCGGTGCTCTGGCGGATGAGGTATGGGAAATATTTTGTGCTGAATGAATGCCAGTTAATGGAATACGGGTCCATGATTTTACCCGCCTTATTCAGCACCTGGTAATTGCCCTCATTGATGTACCTGGGATACCGCTTGAGTATGGGTAACAATTCTTTGGTGGCGATACTGTATGGCACATGCCAATAGGGATACAATATCACTTCATTTACCCTGCTTGCCAGGGTGGGTGTGGGAGTTGATTTTTTACCTACCACCATCCGCATTTCCAACACCACATTGCTGTAGCGATATACTTTTAAATAGGCAGCAGGAATATTAACCACGATCACAGACTGTTTTTGTATAAGGCAATAAAGCCACCGGTAATAATTGAGGGATAGTTGGAGTTGTTGCAATCTTACAGCCATCGCTACATTCAGTTCCTGCAGGATGGTAGCACGGAGCACCCCGTCTGCCAGCAGGTTAAACTGCTGTTGGGCTTCCTTTACTTTCTCCTTCAGTTCAATATCGGGCCAGTTTTTATAGACGGAATCAATCATTCCTAACTGGTACAATTTTAAAACCAGGGGTTTGTTGGTTCCGGTTACTTTACCGGATTCAATAATAACTTCCCTGAAATCATGATCAGCCATCGCTAATTGAAATGAACTGATTTTGTTTTCCAAAGCCTTTATTTCTGGTAATGCAGGTGAGAGGCGGTCAGCCAATACATGCAATGTATTTCCTGAAATGTGTGCTGCCAGCAAATTGGGAATATTATAGCAGGATGGTACATAGTTTAGTCCATTGTATCCTAAAGCCACCCTGGTATTGCCATAAGCTATATCGTTATAAAAGTGAATAGCGGCATCTGCAAAACGTAGTTCTGCCTCCAGTGAATCATCCGCATTTTGCAAACGAATGGTATTCGTACGAATCCCCTCAATAAAATTAAATTGGTAATCTTTTTCGTTGAGCCCCCTGCCGGCAGACTGTTTCAGGATATCCAATAAATGAGCAAGGCTGTTTTCATTTTCTTTTCCGATCCATACAGGTGTAAAATTTAACCGGCCATAAAATTCCTTTAAGACTGGTACAAACCTGATTTCAGCAGGAGCGAAATGGTTGTTTGCTGAAATAAACTGTTGTAGCTGGTAAGGAGTAATTTGAGCCGGCAGTTCAACCCTCCAAAAAGTTGTAATGAGTGATAGTGTTATATATATCCGGTTGATGTTTTTCACTTTATCTGTAATTTTCTGACAGGTAATTATTAAAGGATAACTGCAGGTTTCCAAATTGTATTTCTGCAAGCATAATATTATTTCGCAAATGGGCTAATTTATTTTCAACTTTAACCGGCGTATTGCCATTTTCGAATATTTCTCTCCCGAGCAACTGCTCTAATTCAACCAGGTAATGGTGCAGTAACCTGATCTGTTCATCCTGCTGGATTATTTTTTTTGGAAAACGATCTAATTTATCCGAAAAATGATTCCCCAATGAGTTGGAAAGTAAATCAGCATGCCTGTTTTTAATATGATTATTCTCATCCATCATAAACCCCAGCAGTCGTCTCCAGGTATCATATTCAAATTGTAATTGTTTTAGTTTCAGGTATAGCATTTTATCTGAATTAAAGGGCATTAACGGGTGATATTATTTTTACCGGGTATGTAGACATGACCGATTAATGTAAAGGTACCGTTGTGATAAAGCCAGGGTTAGAATGGTCATCAATAATAAAGCTGATTTTAGTCAGCCTGGTACCAGCATGCATGCGGGAAGATTGTGGCATCGGGCAAAATACCGGTGCCGTTTTAAAAACTTCCGGTGGCAAATAATCAGCGTTTACAGATACCTCATGCCAGGAAACCCTCATCCTCAATTTAATATCTGTTTGTGGAAGAAACCCTATACTTTTTCCTTGAATACTACATCCATTTCCTCGTCTTGTTTCCGCACCTGTTCGTAATAACCCAACTTCCACAAAATACCCATGCCCACGATATTCTGCTGCAATTCATAAGCGCTTCGGATATGAGAACCTGCTAAAAACACCCCCATCCGCCTGCATAGGTTTTTAGTGGCTGATGGATACCGTACTCCATGCAGAAACAAGCAACCCTTTTGTTAAATTCAGGTTTGATCGTATAGGGATGTGTGAAGGTGAAAGCCATTAATCAGTATCATTAATAGACGACGATTCTTGTGTGCAGGGTTTTTACGGGTTGTTCTGATTTGGGTATAAATATGCGCAGGATACCCTCTTTATATTCCGCACTCGCAAATTCTGGATCTGCATTGCCTGGTAAAATAATATGGCGGGCAAAACATTCATAATTGAATTCATGCAATTCGAATATTTCTCCTTCATGCGAACCGTCATCTTTTTGCAATACACAAACAGATAAAACATTTGCATCTAAATGTACCAGGAAATCTTCCTTCTGTACGCCTGGTATGGCCACTTCTACTTTAAACAAATCACCCAGTTCTATAACATTCACCGGCGGAACAACGATCTCTCCGGCATGCGGGTGTTTTAATGCGGTCTGTACCTCTTCCTCTTTTACCAACGGTATAAAAGTACCGGGGTAAATTAAACAAATAGGGTTATATAGTGTATCATTATTCATCTTACATGCTTTTTAAAATGTAGTAGTGATTTCCAAAATTATTATATTCAGCCGACTGGTTAAATGACCCTGATAATACAAAGTATTGATTGTAATCAGTGTGCATTACTGCTTATAATAATTGTAACCCAGATAATCAATATCACCTTTTTCAATGATTACCATCATAAGCGCAGAAAAGGAATCATATTACTTTTATTGGTACACTACCATCAATTATAAACATAAAACTGTTTTGTTATGAACCTCGAATTTCATACACCTTATAAAGTGGTGCCCGAAAAGCTGGTAACAGAAACCAGGAATGAGTTATTGAAACTTTCACATCTCAGCAAAAATATTTCCAGGGCAGAAGTATGGCTGAGAAAGGATGCTGGAATAATGTTACCTGAAAACAAAATTTGTGATATCAGGCTTACCATTAATAGCGACGTTCTTGCAGTCCATACAAGATCTGAAAATTTTGAATCAGCAACCAAGGAGGCCCTTAAGGCATTAAAACGGTTAGTAAAGCAGCAGGCAAAGAAAATAAATGAATCGCAACGGGAGATCAGCAGGTTGGAACGGGTTTAAATACGCAGGTTGGGCAGGCATTCCTGCATACCGGTATAACAGCATTTTCGAAAATCAACCATGCCGTTATGGGCGATATTTTAGCCATACAATTCCGGGTTCTATTTACTACCGACCATTTTTATATAGCTATCCATTAAATGAAGGTATTTATCAGCTTCCCCCAGGCACTGTGATCTTTCCTTATCATTTTCCGTTGTCCTGGCTCTAAGGCTATTTACCTTCGCCCGGATATTAGAGCGATAACTCTTATAGTAAACAAAAAGCCTTCGTTCTTCTTCTGTTTTAATAATTGGGAAAAAATCATTGTAACAGTTGAGAAAGTATTCCGCCAAATCGGATCGCCCAAATGCATCCAGGTCCATACAAAGAAATGCGATTTCGTTCAATACATCAAGCTGCCGGTAATCATCATTGAATTCCAAACAATCAAAGGGTTGAGGAGATGGCAGCAGGAAAATATTCCGGGAATGTAAATCTCCATGGCAATCCCTGAAAAGCCCTTGTTTGAGCCGGTTTGCTAACAGCCCTTTACTATTTTCAATGAACCGGTTGGAAGTTTCAATCGCACGGTTGATGATGATACTGCTATTGGCATTTAAATGCTCTCGCAAATAGTCTCTTTCCCCTTCCAGGTCAATAAATAGTTTTTGTACATCTAAAAAATCTTTATGATAAATGATCGTGGTGTGCTGATGGAAGCCGGCTATTTTTTCTGCTAAATCTTTAATACCATGAAGGGTAACCTGGTTATTTAACAACAGTTTATCCATTTGCTTATTCCTGTCCAGTTTTCGCATCTTTACTGCATAGTCAATTATTTCACCTTTTTCGCCACCCATAAAATAGCCATCCTTTGATTCCCTTACGGCTTGTACGTCAAGGTAAATATCTTCGGTTAGCCTTTTATTTAATTCAATCTCTCTTTCACAATAATATTTTCGCTTGTCTGTAGTAGAAAAATCAAGAAATGAATATTGAATCGGCTTCTTAATTTTATATACAAAATGTTCAGTGATCAACACCCACGAAATATGTGTTTCTACTAATTCCGGCCGTTGGGAAGTGTCGTGAAATTCCCCGTCTAATAGCAATTTATTTATTTGTTCTTTTGTCATTTCAAAGCTGCAGGTGATGGGCGGTTTTTTTTAGCATTTCGCTTATATTATCATCGGTAGATAGTAGTACCAAATGGTCTTCATCCAGCGGCTCCCATTGCTTTTTTATTTTTTGATACACTTCAAAATCAGCTTCACTGTCTTTCCTTGGTCTTTTTAATCTTTCCTTTACCAGGGATTCATCAGCGCTTACTTCAATAAAATGCAGGCTGCCTCTATTAGTAACTTCAGCAACAAATTTTTCCCTGATTGCCTTTTTGTAAAAGGTAGCATCTATCACCAGGTTTTGATTTTGTGTTACGGCTTCCCGGAGCTGTTTTATCATTTCATCATAAACAGCCATTTTTTCATCAGTTGTATAATTTCTCTTTTCAAACATCGTCCGTCTCAGTTGGTCACTGTTTATATATCCTGCGTGGATCATATCTGCAAGATGTGTAGCGAAGTAACTTTTTCCTGAACCCGGCAAACCGAAGACAATTATAATCATATAAAGGACTTAAAGAAAACACGCTGATGCGGCACGTGAAATTTGACTGATCCCTGGCTTGTAAACTTGTTGATTCAGAAAAGGATTCCGGCAAAATATGCCATCGCAGGTTGATGACAACAACCAGCTTAAAAGATATGATTGGTGTTCCTGCCAGACATAGCTTAAAAAAGATACAAGGTAGTTTATTCTTTTTCAAACCTGCCCGTTACCTTTTCAATTTTAATCCTGTACATCACGTCTTTTATGCCTGTGCTGTTATCGGTTTTGCCCTCGGCTGCCTTTCCGTAAGTATGTACAGTACTGCTGGTTAAAAGGGGATACATGCGGTTAAAAAAAATGTTGCCGGCCTGCTCTGCTTCCTTGCTGCTTAACTCTTCAAATATTCCCTGTACAATAACGCTTTGCCAGTTTCTCATATTGATCATCCTATCCACCTCAAAGCAAACGTTGGGATTTTTTCGAAGTATTTCCAGTTTTGTGCCCTCATTGGTTTGTCCGTATATGTATTCACCATCGTAGGTATACGTAACCGGAACGATATAAGGTTGTTTGCCATCACTACAGGCCAGCCTTCCCACCA
>JBBQTL010000048.1:0-26504 GCA_038213285.1 Chitinophagales bacterium | reverse complement strand
TACAATTTTTAAAATGGACAAAACACTAGGCACCGTTAAGTTTTTCAATTCTGAAAAAGGATTCGGATTTATCAAGCATGATGATTCTAACAAAGAAACTTTCGTACATGTTAGCGGATTAATCAATGACATTAAAGAAGGAGATCGTGTAGAATTTGACCTGCAGGAAGGTAAAAAAGGTATGAATGCCGTTAACGTTAAACTGATCTAATATATTATTGATCTTTGTTAATAAAAGGTATTGGGCTGCTAATTTTTTAGCAGCCCTTTTTTTATCGCTACAATCTTCATTTTAAATCAAAATGATTACAATCCGCAGGTAAACGGAAGTTTTTACATGCATAGCGACATTTATCCATCCGGGATACCGGGCAGTAAACAAAAAGTTTGATTTTGTTAAAGTGGTAAAAACCTCCAATGTTATTCAACTTAATGGCTTTAAATTTGTCTTTAAAAATAAAAATTATACATAATGACATTTACTAAATCTACATCACTACTGTTTGCAATTTTTTCCATCGTTGCCATTACCACTTCTGCACAAACCGCCACAGGTAAATTAATACTGGCCAAGGGGCAAAAATTACTGATAGATAACGATATCAAAACAATTAGTAACCAGGAAATGATGGGCCAGTCAATGGAAATCACTTCGGATGCTAAAATGCTGTACGAAGTAGAAGTAAAAGAAAAAAAATCGAATTCCTACCTGATTTCAACCACCCTTACCAAAGTACTATCATCCGGCAGTGCAATGGGACAGGAAATGAAATTTGATTCTGAGAAAAAAGAAGACCTTGAAAGCGAAACAGGAAAAGCATTCAAAGATCAACTCAATATTAGTATGGAAGCCGAATTTAATGAGAACGCCCAGGTAGTTAATGCTGTTAAAAAAGATACTGCCGCTTCTTCCGGTAACCAGATGATGGACATGATGAAGAAGTTTGCCGGTGCCTCCGGCGCTGAATTAAACGGTGCAAGCGCTGCTTTTACAATTATACCTTCCGGCAAAAAACCAGGCGATACCTGGTCTGATTCGTTGATAACAGACGCTGTAAAAACCTACACGACCTATACTTTTAAAGCATTGGATGGAAAGAATGCTACCATAACAAGCACCGGTAAACAGTTTACCAAAATGAAAGTGGAGCAGCAAGGTATGGAAATCAACATAAGCATGGATGGTACCCTGTTAACAGAAGGAATTATTGACATTAGCACCGGGTTGATAAAACAAAAAACAACCACATTGAACGGAATCAGTACAACCGAAGTAATGGGACAAAGTATTCCGGGAACAACAAAAGTTACAACGATAACAACCGTAAAAACGATTTAAATTTTTAATAGCTGATATTTAAGGCGCTGTTCTTGTTGAACAGCGCTTTTTTATTGCCATTACATGACCATGATAAATTTGCGAAGTATCATGAACCTTCCCCCGAATTAATCAACCATCCGCATCAGCCATCATTTTCTCCGGTGCAACCACCAGAAGGCTGCCATTAGAAGAATACAAATAATACCAACTGTCCACCATAAAACATTGTATCCGAAATGTTCTGCTACCTGCGACCCAAAAAATGGCCCAACTGCTTGCGCCGATGACCAGGCTACTGTGTACAATGCAGCATATTGCCCCCTGTTTTCAGAATTGGTTCTGGCTATCCAGTAAGCATTCATAAAAGGCAGAGAACTAATTTCACCGATTGTTACAAAAAATACAGAAGACAAGGCGAGTATCATTGCATTTTCAATGGGCAAATTGAGCATCAGGTAGGAAATCCCTACTAAAAAAACTCCGATTCCCATATAGTGTACTGCAGGCCTCCTACCTTCCAGTTTAAATACAATCACCATCTCAAATAAAGCTATCAAAATACCATTAACAGCCATGTTAAAGCCAATAAAAGATTCAGAAAGAAGTAATTCAGTTTTGTAAAAAACCGGTAACGTAGTAAAAATCTGAAAAAAACAAATGCCAAAAACCGCAGTGATACAAATAAAGAATAAATATGTATGATCCTTATAAGCTGAATTTGTTTTAACTACAATATCAGGCTTTGCCTTAACAGTTAAATTATTTTTTGAAGGAGAAAATACAAAGAACAGCAACACAGCGGCAACTATATTGGTCAGGCCATCCACCCAAAATAATAACTCGTAGCGGTATGATGCTATGATGCCTCCCAGTGCACTGCCAAATGCCCAACCCAAATTGATAGCAAGCCGGTTGAGCGAATAGGAACGGGTTCTGTTTTCGCTATTGCTGTAATGCGCAATTGCAACTGCATTCGCCGGGCGAAAAGCTTCATTGATCATGCTTAAAAAAAAAGTGGCAATACAAATGGCCGTGTAACTTTTCATTTGCCCTAATACAATAAACATTACCCCGCCGCCTAAAAGCGTAAAAAGCTGAACGTAATAATGCCCGGTTTTATCGGTGATTTTTCCACCTATCAAAGCGCCTATAATTGCCCCGGCGCCAAATAAACTCATTACAAATCCAGCCTTGCCAATCCCTACGCCCATTTCCATTGTTAAATAGATGGTCATAAAGGGTACTACCATGGTACCGCTTCGGTTGATCAGCATGATCAACGAAAGCAACCAGGTGCTTTTTGACAATCCTCCATAGGAATTTTTATATAAACTGATAGTTGACCTGAGCATAAATTTTACCGGGGGAAATTAAATAATGGATGCGGAACAAATCAAATGAAAACTGGACTTCACGAAATCAGCCGTTGAATTTATCCGTCCGTGGAATTCGTTCAAAAACTTCTTTAAAACTTCCAGGAGGTTTAGCCAGCTTACGCAGTTTGGTATCCAACCAGGCACCATCTACCGTGATGATGGCTGATAGGGTATTGCCATTTTTCCATATTTCGTGCCTCATCGTCCATCTCGAAACATTCTCTGTTGCCTTATCCAATTTTAAATTGATCATCAAAGCATCTCCAAATTTAATTTCTCTTTTAAATAAACATTCTTCCCTGAAGATAATCGGGCCGATATTGAGTTGCAACATTACTTCGGGAGTAATGCCATTTTCATTTAAAAAAGAAAGACGGCTGTAAGCGCCATAATCGTAGTATACAGAATGCCGTAGATGATAATTAGGGTCCAGATCGCTCCATCGAATTTCAACTTTCTTTTCAAATGCTGTCATTTTTTATTACAAATTTATTTTTAATAATCTTAATGCGCAATTTTATGACTGGTGCATTTTAAATCCGATGAATTGTCACAGGCAGAAGTAAATGGTTCGCTTATTTGTAAAGCTGCCGTTGTTGGTGTTCGTGCCGATGGCTTTGTGGCCTGGCAATCACAAACAACATTGATTGCACTTCATGATATAATGTTTCCGCACTTCTTCCCTGCTGGTTGTTGGTGTCGCCGCCCTGCCAGGGCATCTGCACAAACACACAACAACGGCGGAGAGTGGGTGTTTGCAGTAGTTGTTGGTGTTCGTGCCAAGGGCTTTGTGACCTGGCAATCACCAACAACATTAATTGAGGTCTTCTTTCCTGCTGGTTGTGCTGTCAACATCCTATCAGGCCATCCGCACAAATACACAACAACGACTTCCGTGGGCTTTCAAACAAATGCGCAGCAATGTCTGCCAGATGCTCTTTGTGATAACCCCGCTGCTGGGAACATACTAAACTGTGCTACATTTAATCGTAAAGCGTTTATAAAAAAAGCACCCCGGCTAGCCGAGGTGCTATAATCACATACTGGAACAAAAAATTAATTAAGGTTCAACGTTTTATCTTTTGGATATTTAACACTATAGCCAACCCTGATCTTTTTCACTTCGCCAGGTGCCAGCTTTAGTTTCCAGGTAAGTACGCCTGTTTCTTCATTGTTAGCGGCTTCGCTGCTTTCTAATAATTCAACATCCACTTCTTTATCTTGTGAAATTGGATACTGGTCCTTTACCAAAATATCAATCGCATCTTTCTTATTATTCTTCACCGTTATATCGTAAGTGAAGATTTGTTTTTTACTGGTTCCCAAAAATTTAACGCTGCTAAAGTCTGCCAGCTTCTCTTTTTTTACCACTACTCTTTTATCTCTTCCCATGGTAAGGTTTAATGTATCCTGCGTGGAAGAAGGATCAATAAAAGATTTACCAATATAAGTGCCTTCAAAGATAATATTAGCCTCGCCGGGTAACAGGTTTAGCATTTCCCAGTCGGCAATTTCGGCAAGCAGAAACACCTCTTTGGAAAGTTTAGGCACAGCGTAAAATTTGTACTTCGCATCTACCTGGTGTTCTTTTAAAACGGCTGTTTGAGCCTTTCCGTTAGTGGGTATATCATAAGGCAGGTCTATATCAAATGTTACATCCAGTTCTTTATCAGACACAGTTATGTAATCTTCCAGTCCGTCTTTTAACGTAACCAATATTACCCCATTGCTACCCTTGGATCCATATACAGCCGTTGCGGATGCATCTTTTAATACCTGTAAATTTTTAATCGCATCAGGGCTTATTTTACTAAATTCTGATTCATTCATTTCACTCCCGTTCACTATATACAAAGGCTGGGTAGCACCATTTACAGAACCAATTCCCCTGATTTTTACTTTTTGCGATCCGTACCCGGTAACGACCGTTTCTTTTAAAAGGTGTTCCTGTTTATTATCATCAAATGACTGAATTCTATTCTGCGTACTCAACGATTTGTTATAATACTGTACAGGGTTGATGTAACTCAAAAACCATGTATTAAATACCGGTGCATTACCAGTTTGGCCTGGCGTGGAGGTTGATAAACTAAGCTTCACCTGCTTCCAGTCAATACCGGTTGTTTGAAATATTTTAGCCCGGTAAATCAGTTTTAAGGGTGAGGCAATGCTTTCGGCACGCAGATCATAAAAAGGCGTCCAATAAGCATTTTGGGTGATATAAGTAATTGTGAAATCATATTTTCCGGCAACGGCACAATTCAATTGCAATATTAATCTTCCGGTAGATTTGGTATTTTTCTTTTGTTCTTCTTGTATCTGTTCGTTTAGTTTTGCTGATTGTTCATTCAACTTCTTTTCTTTCTGGTGCAGTATTGCCAATTCATTCTGAAACTCGAATGATTTGGTTTTGTAATACTCCATCAGTTTCACCAGTTCTGCAACACTAAGTCCTGTTTGCGTTCCTTTAATTTCCTTATTGGCCTTTAACACAGTAAGCAGGTCATTAATAATATTGATATTGGTTTTAATTTTTTCCAGACTGTTATTTATATTTTCAACAGAATCTTCCAGCATTTTTATTACCGGCGTTTTAATTTCATTTTGCAAATGATCGGTACTAAACTCAACCCCCATTACGGTTACATTGCCATTACAATTTACTTGAATGCTATTTGCATCAAGTGTATTGCTAATGTTTTCAATGATCAGTTCATTGTTGCCCCTTAATACATCTGCTTTTGCCAGGTGATTCATTTCGGCACCAAACCGGAATACGGTTACATTGGTTAGATTGGCTTTAGCAGTAATGCCTGCACCGTCATTTGCAGAAGCTGCTGCAAAGCAACAAAAGGAATATAAGAGAGCGAGTATTTTTTTCATGTTGTTTGTTTTTATAGCTGATGCAACTACAAAATCAATTACATAAAAAAACCAGGATAAACCTGGCACTTAATTTTTAAATCATAACTTTTTTATTTTACCGCCCCGGGCCGTTATATCTTATACTTCATGTGTGCTACCATGTCCTGGAATTGATGATCGCTTTTTATTTGCGGATTCCAGGCCATGCCCATATCTATTAAATCCAATTTTTCAGTAATGGTGGCGCCTTCCTTATTTGGCTGATTGGCCATAATAAAAACGGTATCAGATATGGCCATAGAGTTTTCTATATCATGGCTGACAATGATCAACGTACTCAATTCATCGATGGTAGATATTTTTAGCAACAGGTCAACTACCTTATCAATTACCAATGCATCAAGACCGGAGAAGGGTTCATCCAGTAAGATAAATTTATTACTGGTCAATGCCTGTTGCAAAATACTAACCCTTTGGCGCTGCCCACCGGAAAGCTGCATTGGATATTTATCGAGATGTTCGGAGAGATTGAATTTATCTCCATAATCTTTGATGATATCGGCCTTGTCTTTATCGGTGTAGTTTGTATCATTGTGCTCCAGGGCTATTTCAAGGTTGCGCCGTATGGTACGGTGATTGAACAAAATATAATTTTGAGAAACAACGCCCACCTCTCCTTCCCTTACCTCATGCATATCTGCCCCAATCAGTACAGCACCGGATGTAGGCTTGTTCATTCCAGCCAAAATCTTAAACAGTTGGGTTTTTCCGATGCCACTGCGGCCAATTAATGAAACAACCTGGCCCTGGCACAAATCGGGGCGCACAATATTATGGATAGTCATATTGATATCCCTCAGTATCGTTTTTTCTCCGTATTTCAGGCTCACGTTCTCCGCCTTCAATATCTCTTCATTCTTTTGATGGGTCATTTGTTTCTTAATTGAATTTTAGTGTACGGAAATAACCAGAAGCGCAGGGCGCCCAGGATGTAGTCAAAAAAAACACCTATCAAAAAGATGATCACGAGTATGGCGAAAACAGTTGCCAGGTCAATATATTTATTCGACTTTATCAGCATGGTACCCAGCCCTCCTTCACTCATACTCAGGCCCTCTACCATAGTAATCATCATCCAGGCAATAGCAAAATTCTGGCGCATTACTTCAAACACCTGGTCGAGCCTGCCTACTATAATCACTTCCCACAATGTTCTCCATTTGTTCATTCCCAGGGTGGAACACAATTCAAATTCCTGCCTGTCAATTCCGTCAATCACTGACAGATAGGAGGTAACAAAAAAAGGAACAATTCCAAATAATAACAAACTCAGTTTTAACTGGCTGCCATCACTGGTTAACAAGGTGAATAAAAATATCAGGCCGGTTAAAGTAAGATAACGACACTTGATTACAAATTTAGCCATTGGGCGAAAAAACGGAATTAAGGAAAGATAACTAAAGGCTAATGCAATTACCAATGCAATGCACATTCCTTTTAGGGTTAAGGTTAAACTCATTAAGAAATTATCCCAGAAATTACCCGACTTGATTATTTCCAGAATCCTCAACCCAATTTTCCCTGGTGACGGAATCAAACCACCACCCAGCCATTGCCATAAAGCCAATACGAAAGCAATCTGGATAAATACAAGCAACATCATCCTGCTTTTGCTTACTATACCAAATGGCTCAAAAAACGATTGTACATTTTTCATTTTGAAGATTTAAAAAATAGCAAGAGGCACGGACCTCCTGCCAAATTTTGATTTCATTTATTGACCCAATACGATTTGTACCCGCCTGTTTTGTGCCTTACCCTGCGCAGTAGAATTATCCGCAACCGGCTGACTGCTTCCCATTCCTTTGCTTTCAATACGGGCTGCAGTAATCCCCTTACTTTCCAGGTAGCTTTTAACGCTATTGGCTCTTTGCTCAGATAAGCTTTGATTGGAAGCGCTATTACCCACATTATCTGTATGCCCATACACTCCCACCTTTAAATTTTCTGCAACTACTGTACTCTTTAGTATTTCATCCAATACGGCATAAGATTCCTTTTTTATAATAGCACTACCGGTTTCAAATTGTATTTGAAATGATTTGGAAGAAACTTTATCCGTAATGGTAGGTGCATAAGTGATCCCAATTGTTTTTCCTTCCATCAATTCAGGGTGATTTACAATAACAGATTGCATGTATGATTTATCAACCATTTTAGCATACTCGGGGTAGGTAGCCATATACTCCGGATACATTTTAGACAGGATGTCTCCAAATGTATTGTAAACAATTTTATACCGGTCAAGCCCATCTTTACCCAGACCAAACATGGTTGCAGCATCCGGCAGATTAAAAGCCATCGAACCGCCAAGTTCTACATCAATTCCCTGCAGGTCTTTTTCTGTAACTCCATTATAATATTTCAACCAGTATGCCCCGTCTTCTTCGTTATACACTTTAGCGCTTACTTTAGCGGCAAATTCTTTTGCATCAGTGTAACTGCGAACCTGGTCGCCACTTTGCGAAAGCGCCATGATCAGGTTCTCAATATCAGTGCGGTGATCGTTGGCGAATTTGCGGATGGTAATGGTAATATTGGGCATCTGCGTAGAGTACTGTTTGGTAGAGGCGATATTGATGAGTCCTCCTTTTTTCTTTGCAACGTTTACATCACCGGGTGTCCATGTGGCAACCGCATCTACTCCAACGGTGGTATCGCTGCTTAGCTTTTTACCATTTTCCACAAAGGCACGCTTCTCTTTGTAACCGGTTATGTACTTATTAGCAGCATCTAAAAAGTCACTCGCTGAAACGAGGTTAACAGCGTTCCTGTCAAAAGTAGTTTCATCGGGATTTACTTTTATACCATTATCCCCCGCCCATTTCAATAATATATTCATATCGCCATCTCTCAGATAACAACTAACGGTTTTGCCGATCGCATTTTTTGGATCCACTTTCCAGTTGGCGGGCCCCATCAATTTATCTTCACCGTAACTCTTTCCCATGGCATAAAATGCCACAGGCTGGTATTCCGCTCCCAATGGTTCCAGCTCCTTACTTAAAGCGCTGAAAAAAGCAGGCATCCCATCGCCCATATAGGATGCAAACACGCCCTCAATAGTTGGATTATTTTTATAATCCGCTGCAAATTTTACAATATCAGCAATTGATTTATTACAATCATCCTGGCGTATGATATTGATCTGCAACTTTGCTTTATCAATTAAGGAACCTTTGGTAGTCAATGCGCCACCATTGGCATACATTAATGGAAACTGGGAGTTCCATGCCATCACTTCCCATTTAATTTTTGTACCGCCATTGGCGCTTGGTTCTTCAGCAGGTAATGGTAACTTACTCGCTGCATTTCCCTGCAACGATGCTTCGGGCACATCGGGCAACACTACCTTTCCTATTTCAGTAGATGTTTTAGCTTCTTTGGGGCGCTTGTCCCACCAAAATGTTTTTGCGGCGAAAAGGCCAGCAAGGAGAATTAAGATGCCTACAACTTTTCCGGAGGTTTTAACTTTAACAGCCATTTTATTTAGAGTTTAATTTAATAAATCTTTGTAATTGTCAGTGTTTACTTTACCAGGTACTACAGGTGCATTGGAAGGTTGCCATTGCTGTACATTTAATTTCAATTCTACATCAGAATCATAAGTTTCCAGCATCTTTAATCCTTCCACTTCAAAAGTGGCATTGTCCAAATCAATGCTTCGCATAAAATCCGTTGAGTAGCTGATGGCTTTCTTCATGCTGGCCAATTTGCCTGCAATATCATCTTTCAAATACTCCATGCTTTGTTCTACCATCAATTTCTTTTCAGGATCACCTTTAAATATCTTCATGGCCGAAGAAAGGGCCCTGTTTCCACTTGTTACTGATTTGTATAAATCCTTTTTTAGCACCAGTTCATTTTTTGCGTCTTCAATCAGGTAGCCACTGTTTTTATACACCTTGGTAAGGTAATCGCCTATTTTTGCAAGGCTGTCCCTGATGGGGGCCAATTGTTTGATATATTCATTGATTCGGGCTACCTGCCTGGTAGCGTTACCTAATTCAGGCATCATGTTATTGTCTTTGGCAGCCTTTGCCCTGGCCAGCATCTGGTTCATTTCCTTTTGCTTTTCATCCAGCTTCAAATCAATTTTCTCTTTTTGAGTATCCACATCTACACTTTGATTGTACAAATTCTCCCGCTGTTTTTCCATATCGGAAATATAATCCTCCGCAATAATAAACGGATCCAGTTCTATCACAAAGCCCACTAGTTTTTTCATGAGGATCTCATACAAATAAAAAAAGCTCAACCTCAGTTTTCTGTGTGTAATGCAATATAAAAAAACACCGAGGGATACCAACCCAATACTGAAGTTAAGGGTATTCCATACTATGGTTGAAAGGATGGGGATTACATAATAACCAATCAGTAGCAGTAACCCAATGCCGATGACAACGCCCGACTTGCCGCCCGGCCTGTTCCAGTACGATTTTAATTTGTCCTGCGGTGCCGCAGGAAATACATTTGTTTCCATAATTAATGATTAAAGGTTTGTGTTAATTTTTTGTATATCCCCGGATAACTTGGCCAACATAGCATCACAGGCGATGTTGTATCCATTCTTATTGCTGTTTACTTTTGCTTCTTCGTCGATTACTTCTTTTTTAAGAGCCGTAATTTTTTGTTGATTTTCACTGATCTCCTTTGTTAGTTTTTGTATCAATTCGTTATTAGCATTGTTCTTTTTCTCCAGTTCATCGATAGACAATTTTCGCCCTTCAATTTCGCCCTGCACTTTGCTATTAACTGCGTTCAGAAATTGCAGCTTATCTTTCTCAACAACCTGCAGGTATTTTTCCGCACTGCCAACCAATGCTTCCTTTGTTAATCCCTGTATTTTCAGTGTTGCAAAAACTGCCGTCATGCGAACGTTTTCGTCCGGAACAGCGGCTTCCAATGCTTCCATCATTTTCCAGAACTCATAGTAATCAGGCCCTGGAAGATTGGCGGTATCAAATAATTCCTCGAAATGCTTTTCAAATTTATCAAGGTCATTTTGATTGATATAGCTGGTGGATACCACAGCGGTAGTGCCAGGCACCGGTTTTTTATTTGGTTTTACCTGTAAGGGTAACCCATCATCGCCCCAGGAAGAATTGGTAGGTTTTGGCGCTTCGGGCTCAAATTCTACGAACAAACCCAAAGCCTTTTTAAACATATTAGACATAAAATATAATTTACCTGTTAAATATAAATAATTATACGACTTGCACTGGAAATTAATAGGTTTTAATTGGCCTGCCCCAATTCCTTTTTCTTTGTAATTTCTTCCAGTAATTTCAATCCTAACAATCCGCTGATCGGTCCGTTGGCACCATCGCCTCCACCGCCAATTAAAATGTCAGGCATGATTTTGATATTCTGCGTACCAATTGCTTCCATCACTTTTAATTGAGTAAAGTTGGCACCACCCATTGCTTCTACAGAAAGTCTATAAGATTCTGCATTTGATATACCAATCGCAAGTATTTTACCTGCTTCTGCATTACCGGTTAAAGTAATTTGTTCCGCATTGGCACTTGCCAGTAATTCAATCTGTTCAGCATTGGCCTTTGCCAGTACCCGAATTCTTTCCGCATCGCCATTGGCCAGCAACCGCAACCTGTCTGCCTCTGCAGTAGATTGTAACCGTACACTATTGGCTTCACCGGTTGCTTTTTTTACTGAGGCATCTGCAATGCGTTCTGCAATCAACACACCCTGATCAGCCTTTACGATTTCCTTTTGTATATCAGCAATAGCAGTTTCCTTTTCCAATGTCTGTCTCGTTTCCTGCGCCTTCATTTCTGTTTCATAGGTCACTTTTTGTTCCTCTGCTATTTTACGGTCGGTCAAAGTTTTCATCAAACTTTCAGGAGGGACAATATCACCAATTAAGGTATCTACCCCGTTTACATTATATTGGTCCAGCACTCTGCCTATATGCATGCGGGCTGATTCCTGCCGCTCTTTACGGGTACCGAGGAACGCAATCACATCACTATCCTGTGCACTGTTACGGAAATAGTTACCAATGGTTGGCTCCAACACCTGGCTCACCAGGTTGTTCATATTGCCAAACCGGGCTATTACTTTCGGCGCCTCCGTGGTTGGAATATGTATGATCTGCGACACATCGAGATTAAAAGGGAAACCATCCTTACTACGCACCGTAATGGTTGATAAATGTTTGTCCAGCTGATGGCTCTCACTTCTTGCATTGGCCCAGTTTAATACCAGGTTGGTGGTAGGTACCAGTTCAACCTTCATAATAAAAGGGTTGATGGGGTATTTACCCGGGCCCAGCGGTTCCGCCCACACCCCTTTACTGCCCTTGCCTACAATATTGCCATGTTTAAATTCTATACCACTTAAGTCAACACCCTCGGTACCCACATAACTTATTACTACGCCCACATGGCCTATGGCAATTTCAGTCATGTTTACCATTTCTACTTTTGTAAACCACGGGTTCAAAAAATAGGTACCTGCCAGGATCACCTGTTCCTGCAGCCCTTTGTAGCCACCATTATTCATGAATATGTCAACGTCCTGGAATTTATTATGGCCTTCTATAATCTTACCGGCAATCTGCCCCTCTTCCAATGGTTTACCTTCCTGGGTGGTTACCACGCCTACGGCATTATCCGGTATGCTCGTCATTTCGGTCATTTCAACACTGAATAAAAAAGTATTGATACGATAGGAACCGGGAGCTATGATGGCTGTTTGCCTTCCCTTGCGTCCTCCATTTTTCAAGAAAGCTACAGCATCCTGGAAGCTGTCGCATGCTACCTTTCGGCCAAGAATGGAACCGGTTTCCAGTTCGGCGCCATCTTTAGCCAGTATTAAACCAAGCTGACCGGTTGGAATAATGGTGAACGGCTGAAAGGTAATGTCATACTGCCATATCCATTTACCGAAGTATAAACCGGGAGGCAATGTCTGCGCCTGGAAGCCGGCTTCACCTTCTGAAGCAACGATTCGTCCTTCGGGTAATTGCTGGTTCCCAAAAAGTACAAATTTTTTAGTCACCAGGCCAATCCTGTCTTCCGGCACTATTACAACACCAAAGAATACCCGAAGTATAACTTTGTATAAAATAAGGACTAATAAAGGGATGCCAATGATCAATCCCCATCTAATGAGTTCTTGCGATTCCATGTTAATTGTAGGTTTAGGTTGTGAAATGTATTCTATTAGTACGACAATCCTTTAAAATATTGCCGATAATTTTATTAAATGGACAGAGTTGATACGACACCTTTGCGTCAGGCGGGCACTGGCTACCTTGTAAGATACCCTTGTGAGCAAACTGATTACTCTGTATTTAACAAGTTGCTGTTGACCAGGCTTTACGCTATAAGTGAATGCCTATTAACCATTGCCTTTTACCGTCTGTCGGGAGGAGGAGTGTTGAAGTTGGTGAGGATAAAACCGCTTAAGAAGAAAACTACCTTTTTGGTATGACGTTTCATTTTATTTGTTATTGCGACGTAAAGATTGTGCAATTTTAACAAACCCTAAAGCTGAATCGTGATGAATGGTAACCAGCAGCATAAAGTGAACTGATTATTGTAAAGCATTCTTTACAACCGGTACCAGCCCATTCGCCCATAGATTATATTGGAAGCCGGAAGGATGCAACCCATCACTCGCTATCAGGGTAGGATCATTTGCCACGAGCCTTGAAAAACCGGTTATGTCTAAATAGTGCACACCCTTTTGGGCAGCAATGTTTTTGTTGATCAGATTGAATGAATCAATTTCGAGCGCTATCTGTGGTTTATTGCTACCCGATGCAAAGGGGGTTACACTATAATCAGGAATGGATAAAACAATTACATGATTTTTGTTGTTACCTGCATATTGAATTGCTTTTAAAAGCAAGGTTGAAAACTGATCTGCATATTCCTGTTGCGATCTTTGCTGGTACTGATTATTAACGCCAATTAATAAAGTTACGATATCATAGGAAGGTTTTAAAGGAGCCGTAACATTGATTGAATTTAGCAGGTTAGCCGTTGTCCAGCCGGTTTGGGCTATGATTTCAGGATCGCTGAACTTGATTCCCTGTGTGGTTAAATATTTTGCTGCCTGTACAGGAAACCTGTCTGATACAGGAACGGATTGGCCAATGGTGTAAGAATCGCCCAAAGCAAGGTAAGTTTTGCCTGTATTGGTATCAACCGGAATTACTGGTGTTACAGGTACGGTTGGGGAATAAATTTTACCACTTTCCTTTTTACAGGATGTTGCCAGGTATAGAAATAAAAATGGTATAAATAAGAATCTGATCATAACTATAACTACGTTTACGGCAACGATCCAGTTTGCTAAAAAAGATATATTTATCAGCTAATATAAAAAGACTACCCCTTTTTAAAAAGAGGTAATCTTTTAAATGAGACCAAAGGCAGTAGGCATTTGTGTTGCTGTTTGATAAGTATAGTTCACAACTTGATGGAGCCGACTATTCATTTGCCTTTAGATTAAACCGTACATTAAATGATATCGAAAAGCATTGCACGCAACTACCGAAGATTGATATTTTTAGTTGCCCTTATATCTGCTGATGAACTTCCCGCCATAATTGTAAAACTTCCGGCTTCCAGCACCCACCGGCCTTTTATATCATCGTAATACTGAAAAGCATCTTTCCCCAGCGTAATGGTTATCTTTTTGCTTTCACCGGGTTTTAAAAATACTTTCTCAAAACCTTTCATTTCTTTCTCCGGCCTTCTCAAAGTGCTCACATCATCCTTTACGTAAACCTGCACCACTTCGGCACCTGCCAACTTACCAGAATTGGTAATGGTAAGCGTTACCGTAGCTGATTGGTTACCTGTTAACACGTTCATATTGGAATATGCAAAACTGGTATAAGAAAGACCGTGGCCAAATGCAAATTGCGGAGCCACTTTATAAGTATCAAAGTAACGATAGCCTACAAAAATGTCATCTTTATAATGAACCGTTGTGCCATCACCGGGATATTCACCGATTACATGAGCCGGGCTTTCAGTCAACATTTTTGGAAAAGTCATCGGCAACCTGCCTGAAGGATTTATTTCGCCAAATAAAATTTCAGCCAGTGCATTACCGCCTTCACTTCCGGGGTACCAGTCCTGTACAATAGCAGGTACATTACCTATCCATTTCGTCATGTCAATTGCACCCCCGCCCATCAGCACAACAACGGTTTTGGGGTTAGCTTTTACAACGGCTGTTATTAATTCATTTTGTCCAAAGGGCATGTTCATATCCGGCTTATTTGTATCTTCAGCATCATACGCATTATCACTCCATTTGGTAAAATCATATCCATGTGCCCATCCCCCTACAATTATGGCTACATCCGCATTCTTCGCTGCTTCCACTGCTTCATTAATTAACTGCTGGTTAGCTTTGGCTCCCCTTTCTACTTTATAACCTTCCGCATACGTGATATTGAATCTGCCACCGCTAACATTACTCAACCCTTCCTTTGGTGTCACTTCATAACGGGTCCGCACCTGCGAACTGCCACCACCCAATGATTGAAGTTTGGTTGCATTGGCTCCTATTAATGCCACAGATTTGATCGTATTTTTATTAAATGGAAGAATACTATTGCTATTTTTCAACAGTACGATTCCTTCCTCTGCTACTTTTTTTGCAGTTGCAAAATGTGCTTTGGTGCTAAAAGATCCGGCGGGCCTTTTATCGAACATGTGTATTTTGTGCATTACATACAATATTCGTATTACTTTTTCGTCAATCAGTTTTTCATCAATTACCCCGGTTTTTACCAACGCAATCACCGTGTCACCCAAAAAGAATTTGTTGTAGGCCTTTTTATCCAAATCAGTCCCCATCTCAAGGTCGGTCCCATATCAAAGTGCTTCCATCGTATTGTGGACAGCGCCCCAATCGCTCATCAGCAATCCTTTGAAACCAAACTCGCCTTTTAAAATTTTATTTACCAGGTAATCGTTTTCTGTACACCATTGTTCCCTGAATTTATTGTATGCCCCCATTGCAGTATACACACCCGCTTCCTGCACAGCCGCTTTAAAACCGGGAAGATAAATTTCCCGCAATGCCTGGTCGCTCATCAAAACGTTGATGCTTCCCCGTAATATCTCCTGGTTGTTGGCAAGGAAATGTTTTACACAGGCCGCTACTCCCTGGTCCTGTACACCCTTTATATAACCTACCGCCATCCTCGAAACCCAATAGGGGGCCTCACTCTGGTACTCAAAGTTTCTTCCGTTTAATGGCGTGCGGATAATATTGATACCAGGGCCAAGAATAATGTCTTTACCGCGGGCATTGGCTTCGCTGCCCAACACAGCGCCATACTCATACCCAAGTTTTGTGTTCCAGGTACTGGCCAGGCAAACACCAGTTGGCAGGTAGGTACCGCTATCAAATACATGATCGTTATCGGTACTCCAGTCGCGGCCATGCTCCATCCTTACACCATGAGGGCCATCGCTCATCGTGAGCTCTGGTATGCCCAACCGCTTTACACCTGCGGATGTAAACGATGAATTGCCGTGGATCATTCCTACCTTTTCTTCCAGCGTCATTTGTTTTATTTGAGCCGCTATTTTTTTGATAGATGACAACATCAGGCAGCACAGTTTGTGCCGTTACATTGATTGTAATAAAACAGAATGTCAATACTGACAAAAAAATGTTTTAGTCTTTATTTGTTTCATATTTGATTGTTGATTTAATTAACATTGAAGCAGGTATTTAAATATGTACAAGCTATTCCCATAACTAATGGGGCTTTAACAGAAGCTACACTGGATGTGAAGAGTAAGCGATCTTGATTGTTTCCGTAAAACGTTGTAGCACTATCATTAACAGGACGTACAGTTATGGAGAAAAGAAGAAATACTATCACGGTATCCGTTTGATTGAATCAGGAAATGCAAAATTATGCCTTAAAAAAAGGATCGAGGGTATTAGTTTGTAAAATAACAGGTATTTATTTGTTAAGTGACTGGATAAATAAGCTGGAGCAGGGTTAAAATATCTTTGTTTCCTTCAAGTACTTTTAAGTTTCATGATATGGCCCTGGCAATAAAAAACCCGGAGCAAAACTATGTTTGGTCCGGGGTAAAGTCTGTTAAACTTATTTACTTAAAAAGTGCCGTATGAGCTACTTGTACAATATCTGGTAATATTCATCAGCCATCCTGTTACTTTCAAACTGAACCTGTACATCGTTCATACCATTTTTCATAATATCTCTCCAGGTTTCTTTATTATCGTAATAAAGTGGCAGAATTTCCTTTTCCAAAATTTCATACAACTGATTAAGGTCATATTCATCCTGTTCCTGCACATGTATGTTTTCGTAATCAATTGGCGGTACTACAAATCCATTGTTGCCATTGTTAATAAATTCGCAAATCCAGCCATCATTGGTACTCAAATTAACTGCTCCGTTCATTGCAGCCGTCATGCCACTTGTACCACTGGCTTCTCTTGGAACCCTGGGATTATTCAGCCATACATCAGCAGCTTGTTTTAAGCGTTTGCTTAACGAAAGTTCGTATCCAACACATACTGCCACATTCTTATATTGCTTACTTAAATGTACCAGGTGATTAAAGTCGTTGATTGCCGGGTAATCTAATGGATAAGGCTTTCCTCCCCAGATAATTTGCACCGGGTATTTAGTATTGTTTAATAATGCTTCAAACCGTTTGTGATCTCTCGTTAATAACTCTGCCCTTTTGTATCCTGCAAAGCGGCGTGCCCATACAATTGTCAACACATCAGGATCCATTAATTTTCCGGTTTGGTCAGCCACCAGGTCCATCGCCCTTTTCTTTAAAAACCTTTTACGGTCGTCAAACCAAACATCATTGCCGTCTACTTTGGCTTTATACAATTGCTTATCTGCCCAGTAACGCCAGTTTTGTGCATTGGTAATGGCCTTAATTTCGCAAATATCAGGATACTTACCCCACATCTTCCTGCTAACTTCACCATGCAACTGGGATACTCCATTCGCCAGTTTTGCAAAACGCAGTGCGGCCAGTGAATGATTGAAGAGATCATCTGTAATTCCGGTTAGGCGCCTCACTTCTTCAAGTGGCGTACCACAGAAATAGCTCATCTTCTGACACAAATAAATATCGTGCTTTTCATTACCAGCTTCTTCCGGTGTATGTGTGGTAAACACCAGGCGTTTCCTCACATCTTCCACATTTCCGAATTTCCTATAAAGATAAAATGCCGCACTAAGTCCATGCGCCTCATTTAAATGATATAATTCCGGGTTGAAATTTATTTCGTCCATTAATTTAGCCCCGCCTACGCCCAACAAAATAAACTGGGCTACCTTGGTGGCAACGTTGCCATCGTACAAACGGTGAGTAATGGTTTGTGTTACATAATCATTTTCCGGTAAATCAGTACTTAATAAAAACATCGGTGCACTGTTGAAAGTATCGGGATTAAGATACCAGGCTTTCACCCAAATTGGATGGTCGTGAATATTAATCTGAAACTTGATACCGGTATCCTCCAAAAAATTATAGATTTTCTCATTCCATTGCACCTGCAGGGTTTGATCTGCGTTACGTGCCTGGTCGTAATAACCATATTTCCATAAAATGCCAATTCCAACCAGATTTTGCTTTAACTCATACGCACTGCGCATGTGTGAACCAGATAAAAACCCAAGCCCTCCGCTATATATTTTTAAAGGCTGATGAACTGCGAATTCCATTGAAAAATAGGCGACACGTTTACTGTAATTTTCGTTTACAGCATAGGGAACTTTGAAATTACTAAAACTCATAAAAATGATAAATTTAAATTGGAGTGCAATATAAAGGGAAATTTTCAGGAAAAAAGCTGAATAGCCATATATATTGTGTCATGCATACGCAATAGAACAATGAGCAGTTATATCAGGGATTTAGAAAATTATCCTTCAAAATATTCATTACATTTGAAATAGGCGTTTGTATTTAAACGAAAATTTAAATTTATTATTATGATAAAGGTTTTAGGAATTCCCTTCGATTCAAATTCTTCATTTTTAAAAGGTCCTGCACATGCGCCTACAAGAATAGGCTTAATGGAAAATGAGGGGTCAACCAATGCCTATTCAGAAAACGGCAAAGAAATTATGAAAGGAAAAAATTATGAAGACCTGGGGGATATTGCTTTTAAAGGCGCTAGTTCGGCCGATGCTTTTAACATCATTAAGGCGTCAATAGCCATGCAGCTTTTAGAACCGGTAAAGGTTTTTTGTTACGGGGGAGACCATTCTGTTTCGTATCCTGTAATTGATGCTTTCAGTGAAAAATTTACAAACCTGCATGTGCTTCACTTAGATGCCCATGCAGATTTATATGAAAATTTTTATGATAACCCATATTCACATGCATCGCCATTTGCAAGGCTGCTGGAAAAAAGAAAAATCAAATCTTTAACACAGGTTGGTATACGCACTTTAAACAGGCATCAACGTGACCAGGCAAATAAATACGGTGTAAATATAATCGAGATGAAAAAATTTAGTTTCGATTTTTTAAAAACCCTGCAGTCGCCTCTATATGTTTCTTTGGATATTGATGTATTGGATCCTGCCTTTGCCCCCGGTGTATCCCATCATGAACCAGGCGGATTAAGTACCAGGGAATTGATTTCCATCATACAAAATATAGGAGTAGAAATTGTGGGTGCAGACCTGGTGGAATATAACCCAATCAGGGATATCAATAATATGACCGCAATGGTTTGTTATAAACTTTTTAAAGAACTGATTGCCAAAATGGGGGATTAGCGACCCCGTTTCGATTGAGCCGGGAGTTATTGGAAGCGTATGCAAAGCAGCAGATTTTTTATAATAAACCAACAGCAATAGTTGCAGCTACTCCTTTAAAATAAACAAGCTGATTTGTTGATGAAACTAACCGTAGATTTCATTCAGTGCAACTTGCCAACTATGCTTTTTACTTCTCCCGCGCAACAAAGACGGCTACCATACCACTCAAATTTGGAAAAACCGGCTTTATTTTTTAGGTTTGGCTAAATTTTAATTTAGTCAATATGAACTTCTCGGTTTCAGAAGAAAACTATATCAAAAGTATTTATCACCTTCAGCAACAGGCGGATACCGTTACCACCAACTCCCTCGCAAATGAATTACAGACGAGACCGGCATCTGTATCAGACATGCTTAAGAAACTGCAATTAAAAAAATTACTCGAATACGAAAAATACAAAGGCTTCCGGTTGAATGCAACCGGCAATAAAGTGGCATTGAATATTGTAAGACGGCATAGGCTATGGGAATATTTTTTAGTAACCAAATTGGGCTTTGAGTGGGACAAAGTGCATGCCATCGCGGAGGAGCTGGAGCATGTTAGCAGTAAGGAACTGATTCAAAAACTGGATAATTTCCTCAATTATCCCACCGCAGATCCGCATGGCGACCCCATTCCTGACATGCATGGTAATATCCCTTTAATTAAACAGGTGAGCATAGCCGAAGTTGCCGAAAATAAAGAGGTGATTGTAAGCTCCGTAGGCAATCAATCGCAGGAAATGCTGGAACTGTTAAAGCACTATCATATAGGAATTGGAACATCCCTGAAAGTTAACAAGCGTTTAAGTTTTGACGGATCCGTGGAGATAAAAGTATTCAAACATGCAGCCTGCATCATTAGCGAACAGGTAGCAAAAAATATATTTGTGCATCATGATTAAATATTCAAATACCGATACCTCATTAAGCGAGGTACATCAAAGCATTGATACAACCGGTAAAAAAAGAGGGTGGAGAAGAATATTTTCTTTTCTTGGTCCTGCTTACCTTGTAAGCGTTGGCTATATGGACCCGGGTAATTGGGCCACCGATCTTGCAGGTGGCAGTAAATTTGGTTACAGTTTAATATGGGTACTCTTAATGAGCAACCTGATGGCTTTGTTATTGCAGGGACTTTCTGCAAGGCTGGGTATTGTACGGGGCCGCGACCTGGCGCAGGCCAACAGGGAAGCATATCCCAAATATGTAAATTTCGCATTGTATCTTTTGGCAGAAATTGCAATTGCCGCATGTGATCTTGCCGAAGTATTGGGTATGGCAATCGGCATTCAATTACTAACGGGATTACCGTTGATATGGGGCGTATCCATAACGATATTAGACACCTTTCTTTTATTATACCTGCAAAAAATGGGTATGCGAAAAATGGAAGCCTTTATTATTACTCTGGTAGCCGTAGTGGCCATTTCATTTTTAATAGAGATCATTTTCGCCAGGCCTGATTTGGCTGAAATAGCATTTGGCTTTATCCCCACTCCATTATCTGATGAAGCATTGTATATAGGAATTGGAATCATAGGCGCTACCGTAATGCCGCATAACTTATACCTCCATTCGGCGCTTGTACAAACCAGGAAAATTGAAAGAACAGATTTCGGAATAAAACAGGCATTAAAATTTAATAGGATAGACACTACCATCGCCCTCAACCTGGCTTTTTTCGTAAACGCCGCCATTTTAGTTTTAGCTGCTACGGTATTTTTTAAAACAGGTAATTCGCATGTTGCTGAAATAAAAGAAGCCCATCGGTTGTTGCCTTCTTTTTTAGGGGATTTAGCACCCAAACTTTTCGCCATCGCATTAATCGCAGCAGGGCAAAGCAGCACTATAACCGGTACTTTAGCGGGACAAATAATAATGGAAGGCTACTTAAGTTTACGGATCAATCCGTGGGTTAGGCGGCTAATCACCAGGTTGCTGGCCATTATACCGGCCTTAGTGGTCATCATTATTTACGGAGAAGAAAAGATAAATGACCTGCTGGTGTTAAGCCAGGTGATTTTGAGTTTGCAATTGGGCTTTGCCATCATTCCATTGATTCATTTTGTAAGCGATAAAAAAACAATGGGTAATTTCGTAATTACTCCAATTACAAAAATTTTAGCATGGGTTATAGCAGGCATACTGGTTTTACTAAACTTAAAAATGCTCATCAATGAAGCAGCAGGCCTGTTTATGGCAGATGCTATTTTACCGAAGATTTATTTATCGCTATTGGGCTTTTTATTCTTTGCGTTACTTTTTTACATCCTGTTCTTCCCAATAATAAATAAGATGAAAAAAACCGGTTCCATACAAATTCACCCGGATATAAATAGTACTATTAACCTGGTGATACCTGAATTTAAAACGATTGCCATCGCTTTGGATTTTAGTGAAAATGATCAAAAATTAATAGCATTTGCAATCGGGCAGGGGAAAGAAACAACAAATTACCTATTGATACATGTTGTGGAAAGCGCCTCTGCAAAACTGCTGGGGAAAGACAGTGATGATTATGAAACGAGAAGAGATAAAGAAAGAATGGAATGGTACGTATCCCAGTTGCAACTACGCGGCCTGGATGTAACCGGCCATATTGGCTTTAGAAACAGGGCGAAAGAAATAGTGCGCATTGCCAAAGATGAAAAAGCAGATATGCTGGTAGCCGGCGCCCATGGACATACGGGATTAAAAGATCTCATTTATGGAGAAACAGTCAATTCAGTAAGGCATGAATTAAATATTCCCGTACTGATTGTAAACGTATATACATAACAGGATCCGAAATCAAACGGGTAAAATAAAATACAGTAAAATTGTAAATGAAAATATTCGTTTTACAATCATAATTATTCATGAATATTCGCAGCTATTCTTTAACAACGATGGTTAGCTGATTGTTAATTTTTTCATCCCATTCCGATTGCTTTTCGGGAATCCTGCTATGGCTGGACTCGGCATCGTACTGATTTTGCATCTTGCTCATAGCCGCCGCTGTTTCATTATATACTTTTTCAATAACCGCTGTATAGTTTGCATTGGTAAAGTTGGCTTGCTGTAGCTTCTGCATAAATAACTGGCTATGGATATAGGCAATATCAAAATGCTTTTGCTCGTGGTTTAAAATATACGCATTTTTATTTCCTGGTTTTACCCATGAATCTTTTTTGGAGAAATTGCAACTAACATTGATCACCAGTTGCGAACCACGTTCATCCCGCCGGAATGCCAGTTTAATACCAAAGCCTGCATTGGTTAATGCCGCTGCATCGCTACCTTCCACAGGCTTTCCCTTAAAATCATCCCACCCAAGCATCCGACCCGGTTTGTAAGAAATTTCGTTATTACCTGGCGTGCCATTGTTAGAATCGTAATTCACTGCAACATTTAATTTTTGCGCATTCAATGCCAAAGAAGACAGAAAGATAACAGTAATAAAGAAAGATGCTTTTATCATAGTAGTGAAACCTGCAATGCTACACAATTATTGCGGGCAAGCAGTTTTTCTTTACAAAATTAGGTTTCCGTTAACAGGCTTAAATGGTTTCAGTTTTCGGCTTGCTGTTATAACAATTTTTAAACTTCAGTATACATGTAATATTAAATCCAAACATGAGGGATTGAAGATTTGGACAAATCAGCATTTTGTTTAGAGGATCAATAGTTTTCTATTGCACTTTACTATTTTTCAACATAGTTCAAATCTTTGCCAAACGTTTCTTCCGTAAACCATGCTGCCACCAAACTAATCCCCATCACTATGGCACCCGTTATCCATCCTGCGGTTAAATAATTCCCTGTTACTGATTGTAACCCTTTAAACAATAGTAGTATTAAAGGTAAAGCCCCCCTCACCATGTTGGGGACAGTAGTAGCCGCTGTTGCCCGCAAATTTGTACCAAACTGTTCGGCCGCCATCGTTACAAAAATTGCCCAAAAACCGGTGCTGAATCCCAACGCTGCACAAATCACATACATACCGGCAGCAGTGCCGCTTTGCAGTGTAAAATAAAAAATAATGGAAATGATGGTGAGAAAATAAAATATGAAGAGCGTCTTTTTCCTGCTTCGCAGCCAATGGCTTACAAAGCCAACTATTACATCTGCAACCGCAATGGCAACATAGGCAAACATGGTGGATTTTTTTGGTAATACTTCTTCAGAAAATCCAAAGGCCAACGCAAAATCGTTAGAGAAAGCCACCAGTATTCCAATGACATACCAGGTTGGAAGCCCAATTAAAATAGCCAGCATATACTTTTTGAAGCGGATCTTATTTGTGAAGAACATGAAGAAATTGCCTCGTTGTACATTTGTTTGTTTCAGCTTATTAAACATTCCACTTTCAAATACGGATATACGCAACAACAGCAGGCAAAATCCAAGTCCGCCACCAATGAAATAACAGATACGCCAGTTGAAGTTCTGAGAAATAAAATAAGCAACCACTGCACCAGTTAAGCCAATTCCCGCAACCAGTGAAGTACTCAATCCTCTTTTCTCCTTACTGACCAGTTCAGACACCAGCGTAATACCTGCACCCAGTTCACCGGCCAAACCAATGCCGGCAAAAAATCTCGTTAGTGCATACTGATTAGGTGTTTGTACAAAACCATTTACAATATTGGCAATGGAGTATAAAATAATCGATCCAAACAATACGCTCAACCTGCCCTTTTTATCGCCCATTACTCCCCAAATAATCCCTCCCACCAAAAGGCCAATCATCTGTATACTTATTATAAATTCCCCTTCCGATTTTACCAGGGCAGGTGTAAGCCCCATATCCCGTAAACTTTCTACCCTTACTATCTGGAATAAGAGCAGGTCATAAATATCTACAAAATAGCCCAGTGCAGCCACTAAAACAGTGATGTTAAAAATAGAAGCAGATCGTTGTTGCATAAAAAATTAAGCGGCTGTATGTTGTTTGCTTTTTTTGCCGGAGATAAGCTTTATAATAATGGGCAAAGTGCTTATTAAAATGATACCGATCACTATCAGTTCGAGGTGAGTTTTAAGGTTGAAGCCAAATTGGCTAAGTATCCATTGTTGCAGAAAATGACCGGCCAAAATCATACTTGCTACCCAGGCGATGCAACCAACCACATTGAAAAATGCAAATTTTGATTTTGGCATTTGTACAATACCGGAAACGATAGGTGCAAATGTGCGGATGATGGGTATGAACCTTGCAATTACAATAGCGCCTCCCCCATGCTTGTCGTAAAACTCTTTGGCCTGGTATAAATATTTTTGTTTGAATAACAAATTGTCTTTCCACTGAAACATGGCCGGACCTATTTTTTTTCCGAACAAATACCCCGTAGTGTTACCCAGTATACCGGCAATCGTTACCAATACAATAATCACCAGCAGATCAAGAAAATCATTTTGAACTGTTCCCATACCTACCAGTTTTAAAAACTCATGCCCTAAATTTTTGGAATAAATACCTGCCACAAACAGCAGGCTGTCGCCCGGTAAAAAAAAACCTGCAAACAATCCTGTTTCCGCGAAAATAATAAATAGCAACAACCATAAGCCTCCGTAAATAATATAGAACATGGGGTTGATCAACTCCTTCCAGGAAAAATTTTTATGCATAGTGATTGTACTTCCATCGGTTAGCGCCGAAACTGATACCGTTACTTCCCGGTAGTTTTCAGCTTTGAACAGAACGGAATCCAGCGATTGAATATCTACATTACAGGTACCATCAGACGTTAAAGATAATTCAGTCAATTTACCGCCATCAGTAATTGACAACTTTTCTACGGGTACTTCGTATTGATCTATAATTTTTAATTGTACGGGCTTCGCATTTAGCAAAACAGGTAGTGAAATCAGCAGAAAGAAAAAGCAAAAACCAAGTGTTAATTTTTTCATGAAATTTAGTTAGTTATTGACTATTTGTTCTTTGAGTTATTTTTTAAATCCTGTATTTTTTTATCCGCACTTTATTTGGAGTAATGGTGACAAAATTTCCTTTTAGCTTCTCAAAAGTTTGTGTTAATAGAAAATTCAAAACTTCTGAAATTACCAAATCCCTCTCAGTATTGAGAAACCTTAAAAAAATGACACCTGTAATTGCTAGCTTTTGTTCAAATATCAGGTTACCAAAGTCCTTGTCTTCCGTAATTATTATTCTCGGTGGTTGAAGGGATAATTTAGAAACAGCGATGTCACTTATTCCCCTGCACGATTCAAAAACCGAAAACACTTCATAACCATTTTTACGTAAAGCTTCAATGAGCCCCCTGAAAATATTTTCATCAGCTAATATCACAATGGCAATTCAAAAACATGCTCATTAATCATAATAGCTCTTGCATAATCCACACAAGCATAAATTCCTTCCGCATTCAGATGTGGGTAATCTTCTAAAAGTTGTTGAATAGTGGCTCCTTCGCTTATTTTTTTTAGTATCAACTCCACTGTAATCCTTGTTCCTTTTATACAAGGTTTACCCATCATCACCTCTTTGTTCCTTGTTATCCAACCTTCATGTATCACTTTCATACTAACAATTTTATTAAACCTTAAAATTAATTCTTTTCTCCATCTCCCAGTTCACCCTCCCATTTACTTACTACCGCTGTTGCTATACTATTACCAACCACATTGGTTGCACTTCTGCCCATATCAAGCAAAGGGTCTATTCCCAAAAGTAAGGCGATGCCCGCTTCCGGAATGTTAAAAGTTGCTAAGGTGCCTGCTATAACAACTAGCGATGCTCGTGGTACACCTGCTATCCCTTTACTGGTGAGCATCAGTACCAGCAACATGGTTAACTGCGTTGGCAAAGGAATCTGCATACCATAGCTTTGTGCTATGAACAGAGATGCAAAAGTCATGTACATCATACTGCCATCCAGGTTAAAAGAATAACCCAATGGTAATACAAAGCTCACTATCTTATCCTTGCATCCAAACCTTTCAAGTTCGAGCATCGTTTTGGGAAAGGCAGCTTCGCTACTTGATGTACTAAATGCAAGCAGTATAGGTTCCTTCATTCTTTTTATTAAAGTCACTATCCGCCTGCCTACGAACAACGTACCGGCCA
>JBBQTL010000047.1:0-26962 GCA_038213285.1 Chitinophagales bacterium | reverse complement strand
CAGGTAACACCTAACTACACAAAAGGATCTAACCTGGTATCGGAAGCGCTGGCAGAGTACACGGCATTGTTGCTGACTGAACGTAAGTATGGCCGGGATAATATGAAACGCTTTTTGAAGGACGAACTGGACAGATACTTGTCGGGCAGGGCAAATGAGGCTAAAAAAGAAAACGTATTTATGTTTTGTAACAGGCCATACCAATGGTACAACAAAGGCAGTTTGGTAATTTATGGCTTAAGGGACCTGATTGGAGATAGCACACTCAACAAAGCGTTGCATGAGTTTAGGGATAGTTTTGCGTTGAAGGAAAATCCACCCTTTGCCGGCAGCAATGACTTGTATGCCTTCCTGAAAAAACATACCCCTGATTCATTTCATTATTACCTGACTGATACCTGGGAAAAAATCACCTTGTATGAAAACAAACTGGTAAAGGCAACAGCCAAATCCGCTGGTAAAGATTATTACGATGTTACGATGGAATTGAGTGCTAAAAAATGGTATGCCGATAGCACAGGAAAAGAAACGGCTGCCTCGATGAATGATTATATTGATATAGCAATATTTGGGGAGGAAACGAAGGATAAGGATGGTAGAAAGAAGATCAACCCGTTGTATATTCAAAAATACAAATTAATGCAGGGAGTGAAAAAGATCACGCTTCGGGTAAAGGGCAAACCTGTAAAAGCAGGCATTGATCCTTATAATAAACTGATTGACCGCATACCGGATGATAACCTGGGAGATGTGGATATATAAAACAGGAATTGCTTTTGCCGGCTTATTCTATAAAATCAATACAACTCCACTTTTCCGGAAGATGAGTATCATAAATGCCATGGATGTTGAGGGCCATGGCAGGATGTGGTATTACTTCAATACCACTTGCCATTAATTTTTGAAACCGGCCTAAAAAAATATTCCACCTGTCGCCATTGGTGGGAGGAATGGTTCGACCGTTGGCGAGTAAACCGAGGCTACTCCAAGGGATGGCTATTTCTACAGACCAGCCTCTATCAATATCAGAATTATCATTTAAAGTACCATCCACCTGCACGGCAGTTTGTAAGCCCGGCATATCAAAACCGGTGAATGCCCACCTGATGCCGCGGGGGTGAGTGCCCTTCCAAAAGCTTTTACCCGTACGGTCGTAATCGCCCCCAAAAGTATAGGCACCGGGTTGATGCAAATCAAAAAGAGGTATATCGAAGCGACCGTCTTTTTTATAGGCATCTTTCCAAACAAAGAAAACTTCGTAGACAGTATTGGCTGCATTTATTTCCAGTTCATAATAACAATCGCCGCCATCAATAAATACTTCCAGGTCGTTTTCTAAAAACACGATGCTGTCCCTTTCGGTTTGCGTTGCTACCATAAAAGGTTCTTCAGCAATAAAGGCTATGTATAAATGGGTCTCGTTCCAAAGCAGTGCTGCACTGGTATCATACATGCCTGCATCACCACTCACCATGTCTACAAAGCGTTTGCTCCATTGAGCATTTTTCCATTCTTCCTTATTGATATCTCCATCAATTTGTATAGATGATGGAATCTTTTTTGCAGTGTAATCCGGCTGTAGCATGATGAGAGCAATATTTATTTACGGGTGTTTTGTTTGGATGAATACAATTGGTTAAAGCATGGACGACGAATGATCATCATCGGGTACAAATTACAAATCCTTTATCAAAAGGAAATTATTTGGAAAGATTATTTAGGGAGAAATTACTTGCCTGTGATTTATAACCAGTCATTGGGCTATTGAATAGAAACAAGTTACGATATTCAAAAGATCAACGTGAACCTTGCATTCTGTTTCAGTATGCGTCAACCATACATTCAAAACATTTTTGGTCGCATTTTTACATGCCTCAATCTTAAAACTTTTATATGTGTAGAAGTGATTCTGTATGAAATTCGGCAGCTATATATCTCATAAGTAGGGTAAGTGCCATCATTATTTCTTTTATACTTATCGGGGCGATGAATGATTTTCCCATTGAGGCCGTAAACAGAATCTATAATATTATCCCGTACCGTTTCCGCATTTTGTAGAGAATCTTTTTTTATATAATTGTAAAATATCTGCAACGCCTCCTATACCTGCTTATTCCAATCAATTTTCATTTCATTTACCAGACTTTTACTTCATTTTTTAAATCTTCCTGCGTGATAAAATCTCCTTTATCAATTTCCGCCTCCGCCTCTTCAAGCTCCTGGTTATATTTTTCTGCACTTTCACCCAGGATATTTCCGGTATCGTTGGCTTGCAATAATTTGTAAACAGCCCGGATGATTTCGTCATCACTTGCATCAATTATTTCATGTACTCTTTTTTTTAACTCTGGTGATTACATAATACTAAGTTTCATCAAATTTACTATTTTATTACTATAGGCGCTAAGGAAGAAAAGCTAACAATATCTCGTCACTTGTTGGTGTCGTTGCATTTTTTATTAATTAGACACGGTAACTTATAGACACAGGACTGGAGTAATGCGCCTATAAGTTAATCATCGGTTACAATTTACAAATACTTGATTAGAGGGAAATTATTTGGGAAGATTATTTTTGAAAAGGTTGCATGCTGGAAAAATATTCATTTTCATTTAAGCTTTCATTCTTCTTTCCTGATATAATTCTGATGGTCTTTTTAAATTTCAGCCATAGTCATATTAACAGATCAGGCTTTTTATTATAAACTGGGTTTATTTTTAGCTAATAATAAATCCTTTCCTGTTTATAAATTTGTACAACATTTTGTACGAGATAGTGTACTTTTTTTTGTATAACTATTAATTACGAAAGCTGTTACTATATCAACATTGAGAAAAGGGATGAAAGAATATTTTGACTATGTTTCGAAATCATCAGAAGTGATTATAGTTCCCAGGAATAAAGATAAAGATGCTATAGTAATTATTTCTATCCGGGAATATAATTCACTTATGGAAACTGAACATCTTTTATCTACAAAGATTAACAGAGCCAGGCTTCAGGAATCGATCAATCAAATTAGTGAAGGAAAAACAATTTCTTATAAATTTGATTGATTGATTTTATGAATGTTGAATTCACATCCCATGCATGGGAAGACTTTATTATTGGTTAGAAAATGACAAGGAGATCGCAATAAAAATCAAAGAATTAATTCAATCAGTTCGACAAGACCCATTTAAAGGAATCGGAAAACCAGAACCGCTAAAATTTGCGTTAAAGGGTTTTTGGTCAAGAAGGATCACAGGGGAACACCGGTTTGTGTACTCCATCACAGGCACAAAAGGTGCAGATCAAAAGTGCACGATGATTCAGTGCAAATTTTATTATGATGATAGATAAAGATGCTGCTAAGACTGGCTAAATGGTTTGTTTACAATCATTGCAAACAAAATCGATGAATAAACGCGTCTATCCCCCTAACCCAATCCGCCTCGCACTTAAAGTTGACAACAAAGTTACCAGCAACACAATACTAATACTACTCGCAGGCATCAGTATCGCTGCTACAATAGGAGACATAGTGCCCTGTACCGCAAAAGATAATCCAACAATATTGTAGACAATAGAAAGTATAAAACTGGCTGTTACAATTTTTTTACCTGATTTGGCGTATGCCAGGAACCGATGAATGATCCCGATTTTACTTCCATCAATGATGGCATCGCATGCAGGGGAAAATTGTGAAGTATTATCGCTTACGGCAATACCCGTATCACTTTGCATGAGGGCACCGGCATCATTCAAGCCATCGCCAATCATCAGCACATTTTTATGTTGCAACTGCAGTTGTTGTATAGTATCCAGCTTATCCTGCGGCGACTGGTTAAACCGCACATCGCTTTCCTTTCCAAATAGCCTGGCCAGGTTATTTTTTTCCGCATCATTGTCACCGGATAACAAGTAAAGATCGTATTGCTTTTTTTTCAACGAATGGATGGCCATTTTAATACCGGGCCTGTATTCATTATTTACAGAAAAGGCACCCATTTGCACTTTATTCAGTTGCACATAAATATGCGAACCAGTATCACTTCGGGATCCATCATAATATTCATTTACAAAAGAAGCGGAACCAATTTTTACCGGCATATCATTTACCATGGCTTCTATCCCTTTGCCCGTAAACTCTTTAAAATCCGCTACTGTTAATAATTGATCGTCAGTGAATATCCCTAAATTATTGCTGATCATTTTACTGAGCGGATGAGATGATTGCCTGGTAACGGCCTGCACCGCAGCCAGTTCTTTTTGGGTAAGGGGCGTGCCAATGTACTGTAGTACGGCAGTTTGATTTTGCGTAATGGTACCTGTTTTATCAAATACAATGGTACCCGCCTTTGCAAGGCTTTCTATAACACCGGCATTTTTCAGGTACAATTTATTCTTCCCAAAAATGCGTAACATATTGCCATAGGTAAAGGTTGCGGATAGCAATAAGGAACAAGGACATGCTACGATCAACACCGCAGTAACGGCGGGCAATATCCGGGTGGTATCAATGACAGCCCAGAATAAAGCAGCAATAATTGCCACTGTAAAAAGCGCCAGGGTAAAATACCTGCTCCAGGGATGAATAAATGACTGTGCCGTATTTTTTTTATGTTTAAAAATGTCATTGTTCCAAAGCTGCGTAATATAACTTTGAGAAACTTCATTTATTATTTCCAACTCAATGGCGCTGCCAACCTGTTTGCCACCTGCGTAAATTAGTTCGCCCTGTACTTTTCTGATCGGCGCTCTTTCACCGCTTACAAAACTGTAATCCACGTTCGCATTTCCTTTTATCAACATTGCATCGGCTGGTATCATTTCTTCATTGCGAATAATGATTCGATTCCCTTTTTGAAGTTGTGTAACTGGAACGTTTTTTTCTATATTGTTTTTTATGATACTAACGCCTAATGGGAAATAGGATTTGTAATCGCGGTCAAATGAAAATGAATCGTAGGTTTTATTCTGGAACCACCTGCCTATCAACATAAAGAAAACGATCCCTGTTCCGGAATCAAGCCATCCGGCGCCATTGCCTGTTATGATTTCATAATAACTCCTGGCAAATGTTACCATGATTGCCAATGCGATGGGTGCATCAATATTTAAAAACTTTTGTTGCAGCCCCTTCCATGCCGCGATAAAGATACCGGAGGCGCTAAAAAACAATACAGGCAATGATAATACAAAATTTAACCAGGTAAAAACGGTCTTCAAACCGGCCTGTTCGATATTGCCGGAAGAGAAATATTCCGGGAAGCTCAGCATCATAATATTGGAGAAGCAAAACCCTGCTACTCCAATTTGATATATCTGTTTTTTGTTGTAGGATGTAGCTTTTTTTTCTGTGCTGTCTTTTAAACTGATGGCTGGTTCGTAACCGATAAATGCCAACAGTTCCACCACTTTACGCAATGAAACCAGCGCAGGGTCAAAAATAATAAACACTTCTCTCCGTTGGAAATTGGTTTGCGATTTCGTAATGCCTGGTTCAATCCGGTGCAGGTTTTCCAACAAAAAAACACAGGAAGAGCAGTGCATTTGCGGCAACTGGAATGTTACATTGGTTTGCGTATCGCTGTTAAACTGTACCAGCTTTTTTGCCGTGGTAGCATCATCGAGATAGGCAAACCGATTACTGATGAATTTTCCTTTTGCTTTTATGCCGGGGTTTTTATCAAAATTATAATAGGTACACAGATTGTTTTCGTTCAGCAACAGGTACACTTGTTTGCAGCCTTCGCAACAAAATTGTTTGTTATCCGCTTCAATAATTTCATCACATTGTTCACCGCAGTGAAAGCAATTTACCGGTTTAGCCATTTTGTTTTTATAAAATTATATCAGGATCTAAGCCAACATTGGCACTACAAAGATGCAGTAACCTCTATTTTAATCGGATGATCAAGGTCAATTTATATATGATTTTTATCAGTAAACGACCGGTTCAGTATGAAAGCAAATGAAGAGCATTTTGCACAACTCCGGGAAAGCATAAGAAAATAGATTAATAAAATCTATTGTGCTATGGTGTTTATTATCAACAGAAATTATACATTTGTTGATAATAATCAACAATGTGAAAAGTAAAAAGCAAATACTATTTCCCAAATACGGGCAAGTAATGGAAAAGGTGGGTGAAAATATTAAGCTTGCCAGAAAACGCAGACGACTGACCACCATACAAGTTGCTGAACGTGCGAACATCAACAGAACCACATTATACCAGGTAGAAAAAGGAAATGCCAGTGTATCAATAGGGGCGTATTTCAACGTGCTGCGTGTGCTAAACCTCCAGGACGATTTTTTAAAATTGGCATCCGATGATACTTTTGGCCGCAAACTACAGGACTTAGTCCTGCTGGAAAAAAATAAATAATGTCAACAGGCAAAACAGATATCTGGGTGTATGCACATTGGGTTGGCATGTTAAATCCTGTATGTATTGGTATACTTTCTGCCCAGCAGGCAAAGGGGCGCAAAGCACTTAGCTTTACCTATGAGGAAGCATGGCTGAAATCTGGCCGCCCAATACCATTAGACCCCGATCTTAATTTTTATTCGGGCCCACAATACCCTGGTCAAAAAGAAAATTTCGGCGTTTTCCTTGATTCGATGCCGGATACCTGGGGCAGAACATTAATGAAAAAAAGGGCGGCTATTATTGCAAAAGAGGAAGGGAAAGCCGCACCCAAATTGTATGATATCGATTTTTTATTAGGTGTATATGACGAATGTAGAATGGGTGGATTACGATTTAAGTTAGATCCTGAAGGGCCCTTTTTAGATAATAACCAGCGTTATCCCACACCTCCCTGGACCAGCATACGGGAATTACAGCAAAGTGTTAGTGTATATCAGTCTGAAAAGGAAAATAAAGATTTAAAAAAATGGCTTGATATATTGGTTGCACCGGGATCTTCATTAGGAGGCGCAAGGCCAAAGGCAAACATCATTGATACAGCAGGTAATTTGTGGATTGCCAAGTTTCCGTCCAAAAACGATGGTATCAACAAAGCAGCCTGGGAATATGTAGCTTACCGTTTAGCCAAAAACAGTGGTATAGAAATGGCCGAATCTTCGATTGAAAAAATAGCAGGTAAACATGATACTTTTTTTACCAAACGTTTTGATCGGAATAAACAAGAGCGGATACATTTTGCTTCTGCTATGACAATGACAGGTTTTAATGAAGAATTATTGAAAGAAAAAACAGCCAGTTATCTTGATATTGCGGAATTTATACAATTCAATAGTGCCAGTGTTATCGAAGACCTTCACCAGCTTTGGAAACGGATCGTTTTCAATATAAAAATTTCAAATACAGATGATCATTTGCGCAATCATGGATTTATTTTAACAAATGCAGGATGGCGGTTGTCTCCGGCATTTGACATCAATCCTTCTATTGACAAGAATGGCCTTGCTTTGAACATAGATATGCATGACAATTCACTTGATATAGAATTAGCGAAATCTGTTGGTAAATATTTTCAGTTGAATCAGCAACAAATGGATGCAATTGTTGGAGAAGTACAAAAGGCCGTAAATAATTGGAAAAAAATTGCGGACGAAGTCAGCATTGCAAGAAATGAGCAGTACCTAATGAGTGCAGCTTTCCATAATAAATAACCAGGCCATTATTATTTAAAAAAATTATCTAATTTGATGCATACAATTTCCTGATATGACCTCCACCTCAAAACGTTTTTTAGCGCTCGATGTATTCCGCGGCATGACTATTTGTTTTATGATCATTGTAAATACCCCGGGTAATGGCGCTACCGCTTATTCTCCGCTGAACCATGCGCACTGGAACGGATTTACACCCACCGACCTGGTTTTTCCTTCTTTTTTATTTGCTGTGGGAAATGCCATGAGTTTTGTAATGCCCAAATGGATCAACCTAAAGCAAAGTGAAGTACTGTGGATAATCTTTAAAAGAACCGCCATTATTTTTCTGCTGGGTTTCCTGATGTATTGGTTTCCGTTTGTGACAAGAGATTCCACCGATCACCTGGTTGCAGCTCCGTTCGCCAATACAAGGGTATTTGGTGTTTTACAAAGAATTGCACTTTGTTATGGCATTGCTTCCCTGATGTTGTATTACCTGAAACCAAAGACTGCATTGATCATCAGTGTTGGTTTTCTATTTGCGTATTGGTTATTGTTATATGTATTGGGCGACCCGATTGCGCCATTAAGCCTTGAAGGAAATGCGGTTTTACGGGTAGATCGGTGGTTACTGGGAGATAAACACCTTTACCACGGCGAAGGCCTGGCTTTTGATCCGGAGGGTTTGTTGAGTACCCTACCCGCCATCGCAAATGTAGTGGGCGGCTTTATTGCAGGCAGGTATGTTCAGCAAAAAGGAAAAACCTGGGAAGGTTTAAGTGTGCTCTTGCTATCGGGTATAGTATTGATCTTCCTCGGTTATAGCTGGGACCTTAGCTTCCCGATTAACAAAAAATTATGGACCAGCTCTTTTGTTCTGTACACGGTTGGCCTCGACTGTATTATACTGGCCGCTATTCTTTACATCACTCATTTTCTTAATAAAACCCACTTGACGTATTTTTTTGAAGTATTTGGCCGCAATCCATTATTCATCTACCTGTTGTCCGAACTGGCCGCTATCCTGCTGTATTTCTTTAAGGTAGACCCCAAAACCTCCTTGTTTCGTTGGATTTATGTAAATATATTCAGCCATGTGGGTGCTTATTTTGGTTCGCTACTTTTCGCCATAGTTTTTATGTTATTCTGCTGGCTCGTCGGTTATATTTTAGATAAGAGAAAAATTTACGTCAGGGTATAGTGACACATAGTAGGCTTAAGCAATGCAATCCAATACACGCAAAATCTTCAATATGAAATTTTATCACATTTAAACTTTGCGAATTTCTGTTCAGCATCCGATGACGGTTTGGTGCAGGTGGGCTGCAAACGATTTTATAACACTTAAAATCCGGGTATCTCATTATCCCCATATCTCCAAATAACCCAATTTTAACCTTGCTATACGGCTGAATAAGTGTACTTTCGCCGCTTAAAAAACAGCCTGTAGTTGATAATCGTAAGCTTTTAACACAAAGCTGGCTATCAAAATGAAAGCAACAGGCGAAAAGCTATTTACATAATGAATATAAGAAACATCGCCATCATTGCGCACGTTGATCATGGCAAAACTACGTTGGTAGACAAGATTTTACACAGTACCAACATCTTTCGCGACAACCAGGAAACTGGTGAACTGATCATGGATAACAACGATCTTGAAAGAGAACGAGGTATTACCATTTTTAGTAAAAACGTTTCAGTGCAATACAAAGGTTATAAAATCAATGTGATTGATACCCCGGGCCATAGTGATTTTGGTGGTGAGGTAGAGCGGGTATTGAAAATGGCTGATGGTGTGTTATTACTGGTAGATGCGTTTGAAGGCCCAATGCCTCAAACTCGTTTTGTATTACAAAAAGCACTGCACTTAGGATTACATCCAATTGTAGTGATCAACAAAGTAGATAAACCCAATTGCCGTCCGGATGAAGTGCATGATGCGGTTTTTGAATTATTCTTTAACCTGGATGCAACTGAAGAGCAATTGAATTTTCCTACCATTTACGGTAGCAGCAAAAACGGCTGGATGAATACTTCACTTACAGAAATTGACAATATTTTCCCTTTACTGGATGCAATCCTGGAACATGTACCAGCACCAAAAGTGAATGAAGGAACTACACAGATGCAGATTACATCATTGGATTTCTCTTCTTTTTTGGGGAGAATAGCCGTGGGTAAAGTTGCACGAGGTACTATCAGGGAAGGTCAGAATATTGCATTGGTGCAGATAGGCGGCATCAAAAAAATGAAAGTAAAAGAATTGTACACTTTTGAAGCCCTTGGTAAAAAGAAGGCAACAGAAGTAAGTGCAGGTGATATTTGTGCCATTGTTGGTTTGGAAGAATTTAATATTGGTGATACCATTTGTGATGTAGATTTTCCGGAAGCTTTGCCGGTAATTAGTGTAGATGAGCCTACCATGAGTATGATGTTCAGTATCAACAATTCACCGTTTTTTGGCAGGGATGGTAAATTTGTAACTTCCAGGCATCTAAGAGACCGTTTGATGAAAGAAACCGAAAAAAACCTGGCGCTTAGGGTAGAAGATACCGATAGTGCGGATCGTTTTTTGGTATTTGGAAGAGGTATTTTGCATCTTGGCATTTTGATTGAAACCATGAGAAGAGAGGGTTTTGAATTAACGGTTGGTAATCCACAGGTGTTGGTGAAAGAGATCGATGGCAAAAAATGTGAGCCGTATGAAAACCTGGTAGTGGATGTTCCTTCTGAACACAGCGGTAAGGTAATTGATTTGGTTACCCAAAGAAAAGGTGAAATGCTGGTGATGGAAAGCAAAGGTGAAATGCAGCATTTGGAATTTGATATTCCTTCGAGAGGTTTAATCGGATTGCGTAGTACCATGTTGACCGGTACTGCGGGCGAGGCAGTAATGGCTCACCGTTTTACCGATTACCGTCCATGGAAAGGTAATATTCCTGGAAGAAGCAATGGCGTTTTGTTATCAAAAAATCAGGAAAAAACCACGGCCTATTCAATTGATAAATTACAGGATAGGGGCAGGTTTTTTGTTGATCCGGGTGAAGAAGTTTACGTTGGACAAGTTATTGCCGAGCATATTAAGCCAGGTGATTTAAATGTAAACGCAACGGATCCAAAAAAATTAACGAATCACCGGGCAAGTGGTAGTGATGATGCAACCAAGGCGGCTCCCAAGATCTTAATGACTTTAGAAGAGTGCATGGAGTACATTCAGCAGGATGAGTGTATTGAAGTAACACCAAAATCCGTCCGCATGCGCAAGGTTATTTTAAATGAAGATGAGCGCAAACGTGTTTCCAAATCAATGGGACAGGAAGCTTAAGCTAAAAAGATAATTGATAGAATCCCTCGTTTTTTAACGGGGGATTTTTTTTGAACCAGGCTATTGTACTTTGATTAAGTTTCACAGGCAGCCTGTGCCAATTTTTATGAACATCGCAGGCTGAACCATTTTATCTTTATCGAATAAAAACGAATCACTAAAATCCTCTGTCCCGGCGGGGCTTTCGTCAGAATAATCTTCAATGAAAAAGTAGTTAGGACGAAACCCCGACGTATATTACTGTTTGTATTTAAAGAGCTCCCTTTCAAAAATTTGAAGCGGAAAAGACTAATTTAAATGCTTGAAAACATTCGTATTCCAATATTGGATGTCTGCAAGTTGTGGCTCTTTTGGGCATCGGGGTTTCGCAGGTGTTTCTTTTATATATTGACGATACTGTTGCGAAAACCCCGCTGGGATTAAGATTATTATTTTAAAACATATCAGCCAACAATTTTACAATGCTTCATCCCTTTTAGTGCCTGTCTGTCAAATAATTTTTAGATATTCGTACACTATGGAACATCTCATTCACTTAGCTAAAGATAAAAGGCTTAAAAAGATTATTGATTTGCAACAGCCCTATGTTTTGCAGAAACGAAAAGATGTATATATCCATCTATGTGGATCTATCATGAGCCAGCAACTGAGTACAAAAGTTGCAGCAGTTATTTATGCCAGGTTTCTCAACCTGTATAAAACCAATACACCAACACCAAAAGAGATTGTCGACACTTCCATTGAAACCTTGCGTGGCATAGGTTTAAGTTATGCCAAGGCAAATTACGTTCAGCATGTTTGCCGGTTTTTTATAGAAGAGAAAATTACCGATGCCAAATTGGATAAACTCAGCAATGAAGAACTGATAAAATACTTATCTCAAATAAAAGGGGTGGGTCAATGGACCGTGGAAATGATCCTGATGTTTACCCTTGGCAGGGAAGATGTATTTGCCATAGATGACCTGGGTATACAAAACAGCATGAAAAAATTATACAAGCTGGAAGCGTTGGAAAAAAAGGCACTAAAGGAAAAAATGCTGATAATTTCTGCAAAGTGGAAACCATACAGAACTTATGCCTGCAGGTATTTATGGGGATGGAAGGATGATACACCTGCAATCAAATAAGGTATCGCACATAAAGGTGTCACCTTTTTAGAAAGGCGACACCTTTATGTGCGATACGATCTCTTCCAGGAATCTTTTGTCCGTTTCATCAAACTGGTCCAGCAATTCACTATCCACGTCCAGCACGCCTACCACCTCATTATCACGGACGATTGGTACCACTATTTCAGACCTCGACAAACTGCTGCAGGCAATATGTCCTGGGAATTTTTCCACATCCGGTACTATTAAGGTTTGCACCTGCTGCCAGGCTGCACCGCAAACACCTCGTTCTTTGCTGATTCGGGTACACGCTACCGGCCCCTGGAATGGGCCGAGTACAAGTTCTTCTTTTTTAACTAAATAGAACCCCACCCATAACCAGGCAAACTGTTCTTTTAAAGCGGCTGCAATATTTGCCAGGTTGGCAACCAGGTCGGGTTCGCCTTCAATTAGCGCATCAATCTGGGGAATGAGGGATTGGTATATTTCAACCTTATTTCCTTTTATGATTGTTAAGTCTTCTGCCATATTATACAATTCAGTGTTTTAAAACTACATGGTGAGTCACCCCCAAAGGGTGACTCACCATGTAGTTTTAAATTCGCGTTGATAAATTAAAATATCGTCTTAAAAAAATCCTTCATATCCGTCCAGGATTGCTTGTCTGCCGCCTCATTGTATTCGATCGGCATGCTGAACTTTTTACCGGTGGCTGTTGCTACGGGATTAGAAAAAGCATGGGTTGCACCTTCATATACTTTGAATATGTAAGGCGCTTTTACTGCATCCAGGTTATCCTTAAAACTCTTTAATTCCGCATCACTGATAAATTTATCAGCCCCGCCATGACATACCAATATTTTCGCCTTGGTAGTACCTGGTGTAGCCGGTACGCCAGCCAGGCCACCATGAAAACTTACTACGCCCTTAAAATCCAATCCCATTTTAGCGGCATTTAAAACCATTGAACCACCAAAACAATAACCGATGGCAGCGAGTTTTGACGCATCCGCCTGCGGGTAAGAAATTATCTTCTTGATTGCTGCTTCTATCCTGGATTTACCGACTTGCGGGTCTTTGTAAAATGGGGTAGCATATGCTTGGGCATCAGTTGGATTGGCCGCAATTTTACCGTCTCCATACATATCTACAGCAATGGCTATATAACCAAGTTCTGCTAACATTTTAGCTCTCATTCGGGTGTAATCATTATTTCCCCACCACTCCGGAACAACCAGTATAGCAGGCCGCTTGCCTTGTTGTTTTTCGTCATAAGCTACATACCCTTTCAAGGTATTGCTACCGTCATTGTAGGTTACTTCCTCTCCTTTAACAGAAGATGCATGCTGTGCATCAAGTGTTGACAATGATGCCATAAATAAAAGTGTTAAGATTGAATGGATGTATTTTTTCATTGCTTGTTTTTGTTTGATGTATGAACATGCCGGATACCCGTTTTGTTTGAACATCATTTATAACTTGCATTCTCTTGCCGCTGCATAACCAGGTCGCTGTATGAAACTGCAACAAAATCCTCATCAGCAATATTAAATAATGCAGCATACCCGTCACATTGTTCCTGTATCAATTGCCTTCCGATTGTTCCGTCTTTGTCTATTGCTTCTACTTCTATAAGAGTACCCAGGTCATTTACTTTGTCAAAGTGAAATTTTACATTTTCGATAACATATATTCTCCTTGTTTTATCAACCACCGCTTTTACACCTAACGAGTTAACCAGTATTTCCTTTAAGGTATCCTCCGGTTTGTGTTGGTACAATAAAACATGTGACAATTTACTTCCGGCTGTGTTTTCCCGCTGGTAATGAATCAATGCATTTTCAATATTACCTTCTCTTAATTTTAATTTTCCGGAAGGCACATTGAAATAGGTATCTACCTGGTGGTCTTCTCCAATAAATATTGGATTAAGTTTCTGTACTATGGCTTCCAACTGATTTAGCTGATCGGTTGCCGCCTTGAACTCGATATTTAAAATCTCCATTGCTTAAAATTTACCCTCGTCCCCTCCTGATAAAAAATCGGGACCTAATTCCCGGGATTTCTACTAACAGTATTCCTTTTGGGGAAATATTCTCAATATAATGTGCAAATGATCAATTCCTTGAATTCCTCATTAGCACATTATCAAATTAGCTAATTATATAATTATTGCCTCACCAACTTTAATTCATTGATGATGTTGGCAGCGCCGCCCAGTTTATCGATGCACCACAATACGTATCGCACATCTACACAAATCGTTCTGTTCAGGTCTTTATCAAATGCAATTTTATGACTCAGTGCTTCATAATTACCATCGAAAGCAAGACCGATTAAATTTCCTTTGGCATCTATTACGGGGCTTCCGCTATTGCCACCGGTAATATCATTGGTAGTGATAAAATTTACTATCAGGTCATTTTTCCCTTTGTCAATGTACTGGCCAAAGTCCTTTTTCTTCATCAGTTCTACCTGCTTTGCAGGCAGGTCAAATTCATAATCGCCTGCTTTATATTTTTCCAGGATTCCTTTACCGGTGGTTACATAATCGTACTGAACAGCATCACGCGGGCTATAGCTTTTTACATTACCATAGCTTACCCGCATGCTGAAATTGGCATCCGGGTACATCTTTTTTGCTGCTACCGTATCCATTGCCATAATACCCTTCAAATAACTTCTACCCAATTCTGCATTTTTATTGTTAAATGCAGTATACAACGCAGCATATTTAGTGTTGTAGTTTTTTAAAAATGCGGCAGCGTAAGCGAAAGCCGGATCTGCCTGCAATACATTTGCATCAGGGTTGGCAATAAAGTCCGCCCATTTGGCATCATCCAATATCATCGTTTTGGAAAATACATCCCTGGCCCATTTCTTAAAGGTGAAATCTTCGTTTAAATCGCCATAAGTTGCTTTCAATCCTTCGTAAAAACCAATGGGGTGCTGGCTTTTGTTGACATCGTTGTAAAAACGCATCGCAGTAATCGCCACTATTTTTTCATCGCTTACCAGGTCTTCTGCCGCTAAAAAAGCTTTTCTGTATGCGTTTGCGGCATCTACCGATTTTTTACTCTCTGCAGAGGAAACGCCTGTTTTTACCATATTGGCTTCCAATGTTACCAATGATGAGGCAAAGGCTGCCAGGGACGAACCAAGGATACCCTCAGCCAGGTAAGTGCGTTGTTTACTGTATGGAGTCCATGTTTCATAATTACTAGCATAATCAAGCATTATATTTTCGTACTCCGGCTTGCCTTTCGCCCACTTTAAAAAAGAGCTTTCATAATTTTGTTTTTGCTCATAGGTACCAAATTTTTTCAACTGTTTTGTTTCGCCATCAAAAAATTTCCAGTAGTTAGCAATACTGGCGTAATTGCTGGCCAGTTTTAATTTAACGGCAGGATCCTTAATCATTTGCTCATGCATCAGCTTTAACCGGATATCCCGCAACTCAACCAATGAAGGGTTCTCAATATCATTCTTCAACTTGATGCCATAGCTTGTTTCGTAGCGGTTAGTGCCACCAGGGTAACCATAAATCATGGCAAAATCATTATTTTTTAGCCCTTTGATACTCACCGGCAAAAAATGTTTTGGTTTCAGCGGAACGTTATTACTACTATAATCAGCAGGCTTACCATCCTTCGTTGCGTACACCCGGAAGATAGAAAAGTCGCCGGTATGACGTGGCCATTCCCAGTTGTCCGTATCGCCACCAAATTTTCCTACACTTTCCGGTGGAGCACCTACCAGGCGGATATCCCGATAAGTTTTGTACACGTACATAATATACTGATTGCCTTTAAACATAGGGTAGATTCTACCAGCCAGGCCATTGTCTTTATCAGCAACTTTATCAGTAATACCCTTAAATACTTCCTGGGTTTTATTGGTTCTATCGGTCCAGTTCAATCCCTTTAAGCCATCCTCTACTTCTTTGGTTACATCCACAATCCTGTCAAGGAACTGAACAGTAAGACCGCTCTTTATTTCCTGGCCCTTATTGTAGGCATAAAAGCCATTTTGTAAATAGTTATTTTCCACAGTGCTTGCTCCTGCGATAGCAGAATACCCACAATGGTGATTGGTAAATATCAACCCCTGGTCACTTACAATCTCGCCGGTACAACCGCCCCCAAAAATCAGGATGGCATCTTTAAGGGAAGATTTATTAATGGAATACAGTTGTTCTTTGGTTAGTTTTAAACCCTTTTTTACCATATCAGCATATACCTGCTGGCCCAGTAACATAGGCAGCCACATACCTTCATCAGCGCTGGCCTTTAATAACGAGATTGTTAATACAACCGAAACAAAAAATTTCTTCATATCAATATTTTATTTTAAGGGAATAAACTTACGTCAATTTGATCATCCCTCCTCTTTTGGAAGTGAACAGGCGAAGGTATTAATAAATTGTTACTAGTGCTGCATAGGTAATATATTCCAGCTTAAAAGAAAGACAAAAATATGAAATGACGCCGCAGGTTAAGGTTAGGGCAGCGATTCAAATCCGATGGCTATCGGATGTAGGGTAGGGTTGTCAGCCTTAACAACGGAATATGTGCTAATAATACTTTATACGAAGGTTGTCAACTCGTTAACTGACAACTTGAAATGCACCCCTGATAAGCTTCTTCGGATTGTTACCTATTTTTGTATTATATTTAAGTGGCTACAGGCAGATAATTTCATCATCCAAAAATGAAAATTATGCTCTTACCAGTTATAAATTATTACCAGGAAAACAATAGTAAAGAGTAAATTTGTTATTAACCCATATTCCATTGCATGCCAATTTTTGAATTGAAACTCCCAAAAAGTATCGCAAGGGCTCTACATCTTCCGATTAGTGACCCACGGCGGCAGCAAATAAAAGTGCTGAAAAAATTGCTACGCAAAGCCAGGTTTACGCAGTTTGGGCAATTGTACCGGTTTGATGAAATATTGATGAGCCGACATCCCGGCAAAAAGTTTCAGCAGTTTGTTCCTACATACGATTACAGTAAATTATATGCTCAATGGTGGCACAAGGCGAAAGAAGGAATTCCGGATGTGTGCTGGCCGGGCGTTATAAATTACTTTGCTCTTAGCAGTGGCACAAGTGATGCAGCCAGCAAATTCATCCCCATTACCAAAGACCTGATCCGAAGCAACACCATTACCAGTTTCAAACAATTATTCAGTCTTGCAAAATATGAGGATGTGCCAAAAAGTGCCATTGGCAAGGGTTGGCTGATGCTGGGCGGCAGTACCCAGTTGCAAAAAGGTCCCACCTATTTTGCCGGAGACCTGAGTGGTATTCAGCAAAAAAATTTACCCTTCTGGTTCCAGGGACTTGGCTTGTATAAGCCAGGCAAAAAAATTGCAAAAGAAAAAGACTGGGCAAAAAAACTGGAGGAGATTGTAGATAATGCCCCCAACTGGGATATCGGCTTTATTGTAGGCGTGCCAGCCTGGCTGCAGTTGTGCATGGAGAAAATAATTGAACGCTACAAACTGAATAATATACACGAAATTTGGCCCAACCTCGCTTTCTATGTGCATGGTGGTGTAGCAATGGAGCCTTATAAAAAAGGATTTGAAAAGTTACTGGGCAAGCCAATTACTTATATTGAAACTTATCTTGCCAGCGAAGGTTTTCTCGCCTATCAAAACAGGCAAGGTGCAACGGGAATGCACCTTGCATTGAATAACAATATTTTTTTTGAATTCGTGCCCTTTGATGAAACCAACTTTGATATTGACGGCAATATGGTGAACGATCCGGAAACATTCATGATACATGAAATAGAAGAAAACCGGGATTATGCTATTTTAATCAGTACCAATGCAGGCACCTGGCGATATGCCATCGGAGATACTGTAAGACTGGTTGACAAGGAAAAGAGCGAGATCATCATCACCGGCCGTACCAAACATTTTTTAAGCCTGGTGGGAGAGCATTTAAGTGTGGATAATATGAACAAGGCCATTGAAATGGTAAGCGAAGAATTGAATATTTCCATCCCTGAATTTACCGTAGCCGGCGAACCCCATGGACAATTTTTTGCCCATCACTGGTATGTTGCTACGGACGATATCGTAAACAGTGAAACCCTGTGCTGCCGGATTGATGAGAAACTAAAGGAATTAAATGACGATTACGAAGTAGAAAGAAAGCATGCGCTGAAAGAGGTGATTGTAACCGTACTCTCCGAAGATACTTTTATGGATTTTATGAAATCGAAGGGCAAGGTTGGCGGTCAGCATAAATTTCCCAGGGTATTGAAAGGTAAAATGCTGGAGGACTGGAAGAGGTTTTTGAAGAGTGTGACGATTTATTCGTAAGGTGGCTTTTGCAGTTTTTTAAAGATTACGGAGCGTTCATTGAAATATTCAGTAATCTGAAGTTGCGGGAAAACACTTGTGAAATTATCTATATTGAACTTTTTTTTCGGGATATAATCTGTCGCTTATATTTCAGTCCGGGATTTCTTTTTGTATGGTATATACGACACAAAAATAATTTGCTCTTTTGAATACGCTTCATAAATAACCATATACGGAAACCCTTCTATCATTACTTCCCGGTAATTCCTCTTCTTTTTTGGATATCGTTCCGGGTGCTCTGCTATTTCGCTTAAACGCTTATCAATAGATTCAATAAACCGATCACCTAATCCTTCTAAATGATGCTCGTACCATTGATAGGATTCATTTAATTCAAAATAGCTTCAGGATGGAGTTGAATTTGAAAGCTCATTTAGTTTTCCTTTTACCTGAACCTAAAATTTTTGTCTTGGCTTCTACCCATGTTACCGCCTTTACTTTGACACTCTTAAAATCAGCGGAGCGTTTATCTAATTCTGCGACAAATGTTTTATTATTCCAATGATCATGATCGGCTGCAATTTCTTCATCCAGTATAGTATAAATGGCTTTTATTTTTTTATCCTCTGCCACACGGATATAATCATACAATTTATGTCGGATTGATTCAGTAGTCAATATATTTATATTTTATCAAATTTACTTTTTATTTTTTTCAAGCAGTTGGTTTTTTGAAACGGTTCGGATAAAAAATTTAAGTCTTTGTAAATCGCAACTTCGCCACTTTTCGGTTATTATCTATTTTATGACTAAGCATTTAATTTTGATGCATAGCAAAAATAACTGTGAAAAGATATTCTTTGAAAGATATAACGGTACCACTGCTCCGAAGATACCTCTGTGAATTTCAGGAAATCAAAAGGCGCAATTTTTGGCCGACAGAAAAAGCTATTCATCAATTCATAACGGCAACAAAGCAGCCGCCCTCTTCAAATCCTCCGGTGTATCAATCTCCACTCCCATATAATCAGTAATAACCATTTTTAGGGGCACCCCGTTTTCAAGATAACGAAGACATTCAATTTTTTCCGCAGCTTCCAATGGCGTAACTGGCCAGTTGGTAAAATCCATTAGGGCTTTTTTACGAAAGGCATACACACCAATGTGCTCATAATAAACCGGCGCAATCGTTTTATCCCGCAGGTATGGAATTACATTTCGACTAAACATTAAGGCATCCATATTTTTATTGACTGCTACTTTTACATAGTTCGGATCTTCAATAAACTGCTGCTCTTTCAATACCTGCATCAGCGAGGCTACCTGCACATTCTCCCCTGCTGCTCCTTCAAATACTTCCAGCAATTTCTTTAAGGGTTCCTTTTGTACAAAGGGTTCATCTCCCTGAACATTTACTACAATATCTGCTTCCATCTCCGCCACTGCTTCAGCAATCCGGTCGCTGCCGCTTTCATGTTCCCGGATGCTCTTAACAGCTATACCACCATTATTTTTTATTTCGTTATATATGATATCACTGTCTGTAACAACCACTACTTCATCAAATAAACCGGTTGCAAAGGTATTATCATAGGTATGCCGGATCACTGTTTTGTTCCCAAGCAATTGCATCAATTTGCCGGGGAACCTGGTGGCAGCATAACGGGCAGGAATCATTGCAATTGTCTTCATAATCAAAACTTTTAATACGAACAAAGTTACCAATAATGTTTCCGTGAATGCTGGAAAACAGAATTGATTTATTATATTTGAAAAGCTAAGATACCACGATTGCGAGCCATTCATATTTGCCAAAACAGATTATTATGCAAACAAATGATCTAATGCAGTCTTATTTAGTGGATGCCAATACCTGGGACGAAATGTACTCCGATGCATCTGTGCGGGAGCATTATAAGAATGCCGTAGAGTTCCTCGAAAAGCTTTCTATTGATGATTTAAATAAGCGGGAAGAATTTGCCAAACGTTTGTTTATGAGCCAGGGCGTTACTTTTACCGTTTACAGCAGTGGTGAAGGCATAGAAAAAATATTTCCGTTCGATATTATTCCACGTATTATTACAGCTGTAGAGTGGGATTTTATAGAAAAGGGTATTAAGCAACGATTAAAAGCACTGAACCTTTTTTTAAAAGATATTTACAGCGACCAGTTTATTATAAAAGATGGCGTGATACCGGCAGCGATGATCTATAGTTGTCCGCATTACCTCCGTGAGATGCATAACTTTCCGGTTCCTTACGACATCTATGTACACATATCTGGTATCGATCTCATCCGTGACAATGGCGGCACTTTTTATATACTGGAAGATAACCTGCGTACGCCGAGTGGTGTGAGTTACATGCTCGAAAACAGGGAAATTACCAAACGGATATTCCCTTACCTGTTGCCGCAAAGCAATGTGCGGAGTGTTACTGAGTATCCCACTATTTTACACAGGAACCTGGTATCGCTTTCACCCAGGCAAATAAAAAACCCAACGATCGTATTGCTAACACCGGGTATTTATAATTCCGCCTATTTTGAACATACTACACTTGCCAGGCTGATGGGGGTGGAACTGGTGGAAGGAAGCGACCTGGTGGTAGATAACCATAAAGTGTACATGAAAACTACCAGCGGCTTACAACAAGTGGATGTAATTTACCGGAGGGTGGATGATGAATATCTCGATCCGCTGGTGTTTGATCCCGGAAGTATGTTGGGTGTAGCGGGCATTATGAGCGCTTACAGAAAAGGCAATGTGGCCATTGTAAATGCGGCGGGGAATGGGGTGGCAGATGATAAAGCTATCTACACTTTTGTACCGGCCATGATCCGCTATTACCTCAATGAAGAACCACTGCTAAAAAATGTACCTACTTTCCAGTTAGGAAAAAACGAAGAGCGGGAACATGTATTCAATAATATAGAGAAGATGGTTATTAAGAAAACGAATGCCAGTGGTGGTTATGGCATGTTGATGGGAAGCGCTGCAACCAGTCAGGAAATAGACGATTATAAGGCGGAAGTATTGCTGGATCCAAGACAGTTTATTGCACAACCAATCATCAGCTTGTCCAGTGCTCCCTGTTATATGGATGGAAAACTGAAACCACGCAGGGTAGACCTAAGGCCTTATGCATTGTGCGGGCCGGACGGCATTGAAATAGTACCGGGCGGATTAACGAGGGTGGCATTAAAGGAAGGTTCACTGGTAGTAAATTCATCGCAGGGAGGTGGCAGTAAGGATACCTGGGTGTTGGCAGCCCCCTAAAGCCCAAGCCCCCCTGCCCCCCGAAGGGGGGTTCTAAGAACTCAAGGAACATACGCTTCTTCGAAAGGAAATGGCGGCATCAATAATAATAAAAGCTGATGAAAAAATATTATTCACCAAAATTAAAAAACAACCTTCCTGAATATCCCCTTGGGGGGCAGGGGGGGCTGGTTTATACTTATGCTAAGTAGAGTTGCCGATAGTTTATACTGGATGAGCCGGTACATGGAACGGACTGATGGTATTTTGAGAATGTTGAAAATCAACTATGCTTCATCGCAGGATGATACACAGGAGTTTTCGTGGAAACCCGTATTGAAAATCTTTACCTTTTTAAATGATGAAGATGCCAACGCACTTGCACATGATACCAGGGCGGTACTGCAATTTGTGGTGATTGGAAAAGACAATCCCAATTCTGTGCTGAATATTGTAACACTGGCAAGAGAGAATGGCCGCAGCGTGCAGGATCATATCACCAAAGAAATGTGGCAATGCCTGAATGATTTTTACCATGTGATGCGCCAGGATAGACTGGCCGAATCATTACAGCAGGAAGACCCGATCACGATTTTGGACAATTTAATTAAACTGGGATTACTGTATTTTGGCACTACCGACGTTACCATGGCAAGGGGCGAAGGAAATTCTTTTATCAATATTGGCAAGTTCCTTGAGAGGGCCATTCAGTCTACCGATATCCTGGATGTAAAATTCAGTGATATAAATAATGAAATGGATAAGATTACTGATACTACTTACTGGAAATATTTACTGATGTCTATTTCGGGTTATGAATTGTACCTGAAAACATACCGGGGCGGTTTTGAAGCCAAAAATGTAGTGGAACAAATCGTGTTAAATGAGCAATTTCCCCGTTCTGTAATTTATTCCATAAACCATTTGCACCGGTATTTTGAAAGGTTGAAAAGCGAACGCAACAAATCCGATTTTAACCAGGTTGATTTCATGATCGGCAAACTAAAAAGTAAAGTAAAATTTTCCACACCCGATTCCATTGTGAATGATGGCTTACATCATTTTTTAAATGAAACCAAAAATCACCTGTTTGAAATAGGCAATAAATTGAACCATAACTATTTTGCCTACGCCTGATGATATTTTCACCGCTCCCGGCCAACCTATTTTCATGCGGGATTTGCAAGCATAACAAGTCGATATTGCCATCAATTTTTTTCCACCAGCAAAATAATAAAGCGAACCAATTATGCCTAGATTTTTTATACATCATGTCACAAAATATACCTATCCCGAACCTGTACGAGACAGCGCCAATCAAATTATGCTGTATCCCATAAAGGATGAAAACCAGGAGGTGCAAAGCCAGCGTATTCAAATAACCGGCGAACCTTTTGTGGAGTTGTTCAAGGATTATTATGGAAATGAAGCCGGCTCCTTTATGAACATTGCGCCACATACTGAATTGCGGATTGATTCGCATATTGCCGTAATCACCAAGCCCATTAAATTTCCAACAGATGAAATAGCCATCGAACAGCAATGGGATCATTTGATACAAATAAGAAATATTGTTCCCTTTATTGATTTCCTGAAACAGGAATATTTTGATGCATTGCCGGAAGTAAAACAAATAGCGGATGCTGGCTTTTATAAATCGGTTTCAGTATATGTTGCGGTGCAGCAATTGAATAATTATGTGTACGACAATTTTCAATACATCAAAGGCATTACAAGCGTAGAAACCACCCTGGATGAAGTTTGGAAATTAAGAGCCGGTGTATGCCAGGATTTTGCACACATGCTGCTGGTAATGCTGCGCCTGTTGAATATCCCAGCCCGTTATGTAAGTGGCTATGTTTGTCCGCATGATGGCAACTTGCGTGGTGAAGGTGCCACCCATGCCTGGGTAGAGGCTTATATTCCTTTTTATGGCTGGATGGGCCTTGACCCAACCAATAATGTAATTGTGAGTGATGGCCATGTGCGACTGGCTATTGGCAGAAATTTTAGTGATTGTTCGCCGGTAAAAGGAACCTACAAGGGTACTGCCAAACAAACACTGGAAGTAGGCGTTTCTGTATCGAATGAAGATAATGCAGCTCCCAAACCCGTATTGGAAGTTTTAACGCCGCAGGATGAAAAGGGGGCCCTGACCGAAGGCAGCGGAGATGCTAATTCTTACCGGAGGCACATGCAAATGGTACAGCAACAGCAGCAATAAATCAATCGTGCCATAAGATAAAAATTAATTTTCATTACCCTGTTCCTGCCGCACAAAAGTTTCAGGCAAACGTTCACTCTCAAAACCACAGTTCTCGCATTGATACACATAGTCGGGTGCCACCGCATAACTTGAGAATATCCAGGTGAAAATGGCAGTTAAGTAATTGGTTGCACCAGGCTTTGCGATATAAGCAATATTGTTGCTGCCACATTTTGGACAGGTTGCTGCTTTTAAATATTCGGCTTCATAATCCGCTAAAAGCAGTTTCACCATTGCTTCATCACTCTTTCTTGTAACCAGCTTTATCCCACCAATAGCATTGCTTAGCATGGGATCGATGGTTACCGTATTTTCATCTTTTAAATAACACTCCACACCTGCGGCATGTAATTTTGTTAAGATGATATTGGCAGTGAAATAATTATCGAATGTTTTTACGGTAACCAGGTTCATATATTTTGCTAATTGAAAACGTGAATGGTGAATGGTCAATGGTCAATCGTGAATGGTCAATGGTGAATGGTTGAATTGTGAATGGCCATTTCTGAATGGTCAATTGTAAATTGACTAATGTTAAAAACAGCCATGCTTTTCATTCACCATTCCTTATTCACCATTCACCATTGACCATTCACCACCCTATTGTTTCCCGTCAATGATCAGTGGCGTATTGCCCTTTCCCATTACTATTACTTTTGCATTGGCACTCAAGGCAAGTTCTTTCATTGCTTTAATTTGCTCGTATTGCAATTGCTGGTCGGTAAGTCCGGTGTTGATTATTTTCTGGTAATCTGCAATCCCCTGGGCCTCTACTCTTTTTCTTTCCGCTTCCTGCTTTTCTTTCAACAATACAAACTCCATTTTTTTTGCATCCTGCTCTGCATTTATCTTTGATTCAATGGACGCTTTTACCGAGTTGGGCAGGGTAATGTTTCGTACCAGTAATTGCTCCAGCATGAGGCCACGTTTCTTAAAATCATCTTCAATCGTTTTATAAATGCGTTGCTGGAATTCATCTCTTTTGGCACCAAATAAATCAACCGCCTGGTAATACACCGCGTTGTCACGTATCTTGGTACGGGTAATGGGCCGAACAATTTTATCGCGGTAATCATCCCCTGTTTCCCGTAGCAATTTTGGCGCATCTGCACCCACTACCCGGTACAAAACCGTCAGGTCGATTGTCACTTCCAGGCCGTCGCTGGTTAATACTTTAATGGCATCATCCCCTGCCTTGTTACCCTCGTCATTTACACCACTCATGGTATAGTTCTGCGTTTTTACATCAAGGTTTTTCACGTCCAGCAAGGGATTAATAAAATGTAGCCCGCTACCCATTACATCGTTTTGAATACTGCCGAATAATATTTTAACGCCTATTTCACCTGCATCTATTTGCTTTACACAGGCTGACGATATACCCAACAGGATAAATAACAAGGCCACAATGCGTCCGGCACCGGCAAACTTTGAAGCAACAGCACTGGTTTTGGCAATGACTGTTACAACAATTAAAATGATAATTCCAAGTACGATTAAAAGCATAATAGATATTTTTTATGATGCAAGGTCATTAAAAGAGTTAATAATAAGGGGAATGATTTTATAAATGGATGTTGCGTTATAAAGTAGGCTTACCCCGATTTGGATTTTAGTCGCCAATTCTTGATTTATGTAGAATGGCTTCTATCAATACAAAATCAGCATGAACAGAAAAGACAATGACCCAATCGTTAAAATAAATACAGCGAAGCTTCAAGACGTTCATTCTGCGGTTATTGCAACGCTTTATTTGGGACAGCTTAAACAGTGATTTTTTAAAAAAAAGATTGGTAACGACTAAGCCAACGCATACCTGCACCCTGTGTATTAGTTGATTCAATAAAATTGACAAGACTTGCTAAGGATTTAAATGCGTCGTTCGTATAATTAACCTGCATCAAGAGCATTACGAATTATCCGATGTGCATCATCCATAGCAATCATTTCACTCCTTCGGCTATTTTCAACTAATTCGGTAAGTTGCCCAGGGGTAAGCGGTTTACCTGGAAACACGTAATTATTTTCCACTTCATCAACTAATGAAAGCTTTAAATTATTTTGCGCTGCAAATTCAATCAGTTTTTTAATATTATCCTGGCTGGCATTTTCTAAATGAAATAACATAATTAAATATACAAATTGATTCTATAAATAACATCTTAAGGGCATGGATCAGTTTCTTGTATAAAATGTTATTGTAGCCCTGATAACAAAAACAGGATCTACACATTACGCAGATCCTGTCTCCAAAAAATAAAATATCTATAAATTAGTAATCCTCCAGATTCCCCCTTCAGGGGGCTAGGGGGCGGGCCTAATTATTCAACATCAGTGGCATCACCAGCATCAGCAGGTCTTCATGTTCTTCCATCTCGGTTGGCTTTATGATACCTGCCTTGGTTGCCGTACTCAATTCAATATTGATTTCGGGTGTTTCGGCAGCGTTCAGCATTTCTATCAAAAATTTCGCATTAAATGCAATCTGCAAATCTTCGCCATCGTACTGGCAACTCATTCTTTCGTTTCCTTCAAAACTAAAATCAACATCCTGTGCAGCCAGTTGCAGTTCGCTTCCGCTAATGGTGAGTGCTACCTGGTTGGTGCTTTTGTTACTAAATACACTTACCCGGCGCAGCGCACTTTGAAAATCATTTTTGTTAACCGTTAATTTATAGGGATTATCTACCGGTATCACCACTTTATAATCGGGGAAACGGGCATCAATCAGGCGACAAACCAATTCTGTACCGCCGTGCTTTACAAATAAATGATTACTGTTATACGACAAGGTTAGTTCATCATTGTTATCTGGCAAAGCTGATTTTAGTAAAGTCAATGGTTTTTTTGGTACAATGAAAGTATCCGATTTGGGGCAACTTACATCGGTTCTTTTGTATTTTACCAGCCGGTGGGCGTCTGTTGCAACACAGGTAAGGCTTTTTTTATCCAGTTCAAAAAATACGCCTGTCATGGCAGGCCTCAGATCATCTGTGCTTACTGCGAATAAACTTTTGTTGATGGCAGTAACCAGGGCGGTAGACGTCATGGTAAAGGCATTGGCATCATCCGCT